>NZ_JBEYXJ010000011.1:0-128002 GCF_040645015.1 Streptomyces sp. NPDC046881
CCCAGCGGCCTGGGGGACACACCCCGGTTGCGGGGGGTGAAAAACCGCGCCCCACAGCACGCACAAAAACCCCAGGGGCCCCACCCCCCAATGGGGTTGCCGCCGATACGCCTGTGACCTGCGATGATGCGGACTACTTCACCGCGGGGCCGACCTTGAGCTGGATCGTGGAGCCGTCCTTGGCCTCCTTGACGATCGTGATCTTGGTGTTGGTGTCAGTGACCTTCACCCCGCCCGTCGGGTTCGACGGGTCGTAGTAGGTGCTGGTGTGGTCGTTGAAGACCGGGACACCCTTCGAGCCCTTGATCTTCAGTGCGACGTCGGCCTTGTGCAGCGTGATGCCGTCCGTGCCGTACAGGCTGAACGGGGAGTCGTACGCCTGGATGCGGTTGCGCAGCAGCGTGCCGTCGGCCCACTTCAGGGCCTTCCAGTGCGAGTCGACCGGCAGGATCAGACCGCTGCCCGGGTGGCCGTTGGTTTCGTTGGTGTTGTCGTCCGCCTGGGAGGTGTCCCACTTCCAGATCAGCAGGCCGTTCTGGTACGGGTAGTGCTCCACCCAGTCCGGACGCGACGCGAAGCCGAAGTTGTACGGGCCGACCTTGAGGGTCTTGTCGTACGACACGTACTGGCGGTTCTCGGCGAGGTAGTACTGCTTGTAGTCCTTGGTGAAGGACGCGCCGATGCGGGAGAAGCCCGCCGCGGTCCAACCGGCGTCAGCGGTCTCGGCGTTGTCCCAGAACAGCGGGGTGCCGTCGGCCGTCACGGTGATCTCGTCGGCCGTGAAGCCGTTCTCCGCGACACCGCCGTCGGTGGCGTAGCGGAAGCGGATGTCGATCTTCTTGCCCGCGTAGGCGTCGAGCGGGAACGACAGCTTCTTGTGCGTCTGCGAGAAGCCGCTCAGCGCCGGCTTGCCGCTGGCGTCCTTCGGCAGGGCCTGGCCGTCGGCGGTGCCGTCCAGCGCGGTCCAGTTGGCGCCGCCGTCGGTCGACACCTCGGTGTAGACGTAGTCGTAGCCGTCCTCGGTGGCCCACCAGCCGTCCAGGGAGAGGTTCGCCGAGGACTTGCCGGTCAGGTCCACGGAGCGGGTCAGCGTGTTCTTCAGGTCGTTGCCGCTGCCGCTCCACCACTGGGTCGAGCCCTGCGCCGGCTCGGTGATGGTGGTGGTGACCGCCTTGTCGGGCAGGGTCACCAGGAGCGCCTGCTTGTCCCAGGTGTTGTACTCGGCGACGCCCAGCTTGTGCGTGGACTGCTTGCCGGCCTTGGCGGTGTCGTAGTTCAGCCAGCCCAGCTGGAGCTTGTCCCAGGCGTTCATGTCGCCCGGCAGGTCGCCGATGGACTCCTTGCCGGTGCCGAGCCAGGAACCGGAGGACATCAGGGTCCAGAAACCGGTGGAGTTGTCGCCGCCGGCGGTGTCGTACTCGTCCGGCAGACCGAGGTCGTGGCCGTACTCGTGGGCGAAGACGCCGAGTCCGCCGTTCTCCGGCTGGATGGTGTAGTCGCCGACCCAGATGCCGGTGCTGCCGACCTGCGTGCCGCCGAGCTTGTTGTTCTCGGGGCCGGTGGCGCCGGCGTCGGTGCCGAAGGCGTACCAGCGGTGGGCCCAGATCGCGTCCTTGCCCTGGGCGCCGCCGCCGGCGGACTCGTCCTCACCGGCGTGCACGATCTGGAAGTGGTCGACGTAGCCGTCCGGCTCGTTGAAGTTGCCGTCGCCGTCGAAGTCGTAGCGGTCCCACTGGTCGTACTTGGCGAGGTCCTTCTTGATGTCGGCGTCGGTCCGGCCGGCCTTCTTCTGCTGGGCGACCCAGGCGCTCAGGCCGTCGCTGACGACGTTCCACACGCTCGGGCAGTTGGTCTGGCCGCAGGCGTTGTTGCCGTAACGGGCCTCGTTGTAGGGGACCTTGACCCAGTCGGTGACCTCGCCGGAGACCGAGTAGCGGCCCGAGGACTGCTTCTCGTAGTACTTCTTCAGCGACTCGGTCTTCTTGCCGGTGCCGAAGTAGAGGTCCTGGTAGTGCTTCTTGTTGTAGTCCTTCTGCCAGGCCGTCGAGTTGTCCTTCTTGCGGTCCGGCGCGGCGATCTTGTTGTGCAGCGGGCCGGGCGTCCCACCGAACTTGGGGTCGGTCTGGTTGCCGAACTCCACCAGGATCGTGAAGATCTTGTCGGTCTTCTCGCGGCTCAGCTCGACGTACTTGCTCTGGCCCTTGCGGCTCTTGAGCTTGACGACCTTGGAGCCGTTGCGCTCCTGCGCGGTGGCCTTGCCGGCTATGAGCTGGTTCAGGGCCTCTTCGCGCTGGGCGTCCTGGGTCTTGCTGAGCGGGCCGTCCAGGTCGTGCTTCTGCTGCTTGACCGGGGCCGGGTCGTGCCGGTTGGCGGCGGCGGTCCCGGCCTGGGTGCCCGCCTCCGCCACGGCGAAGGTGGCGAACGTGGCGGAGGCCGCCGCGAGCGTCACGCCGATCGCGGCTGCTCTGAACGTCCAGGATCTGCTGGTCACTTGAGTTCCTCCCCCGCGCCGCGCACACGGACAGGGGGTTCCGGGTCATGGAGGAATCCGTGCGCGCACGATCAACGCGTGTAATCAAGTGACGACATTTGACTAGAGGTTTAGAAGAAAAGACAGCCCTTGACTTGAGCAGGACAAGTGCACTATGCGGAGCCGACGTCCGCTTTACGGACACGTGTCGACCCGGTAACCGGCGCAGGGGAACGTCCGTTTGGTGGGACGGGTGACTCCATGCGCCCCCCGTGCACCGGTACCGTGGGTTAGGTCACGCTTACCGGGCGTCCCGCTCGGGCATGCAGGCCAAGAGAGTCGAACGGCACGCCCCGAACGTCCGAACACTGCCGAGGACACGATTGCCATGCCTCGTCCGACCCCCGCACAGCTCGCCTACGGTTCCTGCACCGTGATCTTCTCGACGCTCGCCATGCTGCTGCTGTCGCAGACGAGTTCGGGCCCAGGGATCGCCGTCATCGCCCTCGCGGCACTCGCGCTGGGCCTGCTGGTCGCCCTGACGGTCCCGTCCCCCGGGACGCGCACGGCGCAGTCGTCCGCCGAGCCCGCGGCGGACGAGGAGCGGGTCCCCACGACCCTGTGAGGGCACCCCTCGGCGCGTCGCTCAACCGGTGCTGACCACCACCGTCTTGGCCGCCTTGTCGTGCAGGCCCTGTTTGTACGGCTTGTCGAAGAAGCTCCAACCGCCCGCGATGACGGTCCAGATGCAGGCGCAGCAGAAGGCGAACGGCAGCCACAGCACCAGGGCGCGGAGCAGCGCGGACTGGACGGAGGGGGTGGCGCCGTTCTCCAGGTTGGCCACGCGCATGCCGAGCCACTTCTTGCCGAGGGTCTGCCCCGACCTGCTGATCATGAGGGTGTCGTAGGCGACGTAGAGCACGGCCGCGATGACGGCCTGGGCGACGGACCTGCCGATCTCGACGCGGTCGCTGCCGACGGTGTACTCGCGTACCCCGAACACCCAGGTGAGCAGCCACACGACGATGCCGACCAGGATCATGTCGAGGATCCGCGCGAGCGTCCGCTTGCCGCTGTCGGCGAGCGGGGGCATGCCGGCCAGCGGGTCGGCCGGGTAACCGCCGTAGGGGCCGCCCGGGCCACCGCCGTAGGGACCGCCGGGGCCACCACCGTAAGGGCCGCCCGGGCCACCACCGTACGGGGAGTCGCCGGACGGTGGCGGCTGCTCGGCGCCGCCGTACGGGGCGTCGTACGGCGAGCCCGATCCCTGGTCCGACGGGGGCCGCTTCCTGAAGGGGTCGTCCTCGGGGGGCTGCTCTCCGGAGCCGGGGGGCGGTTCGCTGCTCATGGCCCGAGTGGAACCCGACGAACCCGGTTCCGCATCCGGCGAGCGGCCGTACGGGGTACGGCCCCTGCGCCGGCGTCAGCCCGCGACGAAGGTGTGGGCCGCCTTGTCGTGCCAGGCCTGGCGCCAGGGCCGGTCGAACAGGCACCACAGCACGCCCACGATCCCGACCACCAGCAGGCTCGGCACGCTCAGGACCAGCCAGCGGCGCAGGGCCGCACCGAACGTCGGCGGCTCGTGCCCCTCGATGTCCCGCACCTCCAGACCGCACAGCTTCTTGCCGAGGGTGCGGCCCCACTTCACGGTGGGCAGCACCTCGTACAGGACGCCGGCCAGCAGCAGGACGGCCAGGACGATGCCGAGGCTGGTGCCGGTCGTGCCGTCGAGCAGCCAGACGGTGACCTCGTGGCCGGACAGCCGGGCCGCGTCGATCTTCTGCTGGACGTGGTCGACGGCCCGCATCCCCAGCGGGACCGCGGCGGCCGACGTCAGCGCGCCCACGGCCACCAGGTCGATCAGCCGCGCCGCGAGCCGCTTGCCGAGTCCGGCGGGGCGGGCGGAGGCCTGCCGGCGGGCGGCGGCCTGGAAGAGGTCCTCCACCGGCGGCTTCCACGGCGCGACGGGCTGCTCGTCCCCGCCCCCGGCCAGCTGGTGCACCTGCTGCGCCCAGGAGGCCTGCCCGCCACCGGGGCCGCTGGTCAGCGGGGTGCCGGAGGCCGCGGCCTGCCCGGGACCGGCCTGCTGCGGCACCGCGGGGGCGGGCTGCGGCGCCTGCGCGCCGGCGGCCCGGGCCGCGGCGGCCTTCCCCGCGCCGAACCCCGAGCCGGCGGGCGCCCCGACGGGTCCCTGCGCGCCGAAGCCGGAGGGAGCGTTGTCGGGGGCGGGGGCGGGGGCGGGCACCGGGCCGGGGGTGCCGAAGGGCGCCGGAGCCGCAGAAGGGTTGGCGGTGCCCGGCGCACCCGGTGTGCCAGCAGTGCCCGGCGCGGCAGACGTGGCCGGGGTGTCAACAGTGCCTGGCGTGCCCGACGTGCCCGACGTGCCCGACGTGCCCGACGTGCCCGACGTGCCCGACGTGCCCGACGGTACCGGGCGGAACGTCATCGTGCCGTCGTCGGTGCGGGCCGCCGCCGGGCCGGGGATCGGGCGGCGGAAGATGAAGGTGCCGGGGTCCGGGGCGTCGTCCTCCGCCGGGGGGATCGTGGCGGTGCCGTCGGCACCGGCGGTCGTACGGCCGTCGGATCCGCCCGCCGGGTCGGACGGCACCCGCGGATCGGCTCCCCAGGCGTCCCCGCGTCCGGCGTCACCGCCGGACCCGGCCGCCTGTGCACCCGGCACGGATCGACCGGGCTGGCCGGAGCCGCCCCACTGCGCGGGTCCGCCGGGCTGGCTCGGCAGTCCCGGCTGAGCCGACCGGCTCCACTGCGCGGCCTGACCGGCGGGGCCCGCCTGTCCCCCCTGGCCCGCCTGCACCCACTGCTCGCCCGGGCCGCCCTGCCGGGGCACCTCGGGCGGGTCCTCGTCGAAGAAGTGCGGACCCGTTTCCTCCACCGCGGGGGCTGCCGGGCGGACGCCCGGGGGTGGGGTGAGCGGTTCGCCGTCCTTCGGCGCCGGGCGGCTGGTGCCGGGCACCCAGGAGGCGCCGTTCCAGTACCGGACGTAGCCGGGGATGGACGGGTCCGGGTAGTAGCCCTCGCGGGGCCGGTCGTCACCTGGGGCCGGGGTTGGGGCGCTCATGTCCGTCGTCCCGTATCTGCTCGGGGGTGGGATGGGGGCCTCCACATCTATCAGACCGCGGCAGCCCACAGCGCCAGTCCCGCGGGACCCACCCCTTTCCGGGTAACGCCGTACCGGACTCGCACGGGTCCGCGCAAAGGATTTCCCCGAACCCGCGTAATGCCCCGGCCCCTGCTCCCTCTCCCCCGGTGCGGGCCCGGTCGGAGCGGCCCCGGCCAGAAAGGAACGCAGGTCATGCAGCACACCGTGGTGGAACGCGAGCTGGAGCTGAGGCTCATCCTGTCCCCGGAGCAGAGCGTCCCGGTCCCCGCCCGCCTCGGTTACCGCTCCGACGACCCGTACGCCGTCCACATCGCCTTCCACATCGACTCCGAACACCCCGTCAACTGGACGTTCGCCCGCGACCTGCTGGTGGAGGGGGTGTTCCGGCCGTGCGGGCAGGGCGACGTGCGGGTGTGGCCGACGAAGGCGGACGGCCGGAGCGTCGTGCTGATGGCGCTCGGTTCACCGGACGGCGACGCGCTGCTGGAGGCGCCGGTCCCGCAGGTGTCGGCCTGGCTGGAGCGGACGCTGCGGGTGGTGCCGCCGGGCACGGAGGGCGGGGAGCCGGCCATCGACGACGCGCTCGACCACCTCCTCGCCCAGTGACCCGGCGTCAGAAGAGCTTGCCCGGGTTGAGGATGCCCAGCGGGTCGAAGACCTGCTTCACCGCCCGCTGCATCTCCACCCCGACGGGGCCGATCTCCCGGGCCAGCCACTCCTTCTTCAGTACGCCGACGCCGTGTTCGCCGGTGATGGTGCCGCCCAGCTCCAGGCCGAGGGCCATGATCTCGTCGAAGGACTCGCGGGCCCGCCGGGACTCGTCGGGGTCTCCGGCGTCGAAGCAGACGGTGGGGTGCGTGTTGCCGTCGCCCGCGTGGGCGCAGACGCCGATCGTGAGGTCGTACGTGGCGGCGATCCGCTCCACGCCCTCCAGCATGGCGCCGAGCCGGGAGCGGGGCACGCACACGTCGTCGATCATCGTCGTGCCCTTCACCGCCTCCAGCGCGGTCAGCGAGAGCCGCCGGGCCTGCAACAGCATCTCGGACTCGGCGGCGTCCTCGGCGGGCACGACCTGGGTGGCACCGGCGGCCTCGCACAGGGCGCCCACGGCGGCGAGGTCGGCGGCGGGTTCGGGGGTGTCGAACGCGGCCAGCAGCAGGGCCTCGGTGGTCTCCGGCAGTCCCATGTGGGCGAGGTCGTTGACCGCCTTGACCGTCGTACGGTCCATCAGTTCGAGGAGGGAGGGGACGTGACCGCCCGCCATGATGCGGCAGACGGCGTCGCAGGCGGCGGCCGCGGAGGCGAACTCGGCGGCCAGCACGAGCTGCCGGGGCGGTTTGGGCTTGAGCGCCAGAACGGCCCGGACGACGATGCCGAGTGAGCCCTCGGAGCCGACGAAGAGCCGGGTGAGGTCGTAACCCGCGACGCCTTTCGCGGTGCGGCGGCCGGTGGACATCAGCCGGCCGTCGGCGAGGACGACGTCCAGGCCGAGGACGTACTCGGCGGTCACGCCGTACTTGACGCAGCACAGGCCCCCGGAGGCCGTGCCGATGTTGCCGCCGATGGTGCACGTCTCCCAGCTGGAGGGGTCCGGCGGGTAGTACAGGCCGTGCTCCTCGACCGCGCGGGAGAGGGCCGCGTTGACCACGCCCGGCTCCACCACGGCGATCCGGTCGACGGGGCTGATCTCCAGGATGCGGTCCATCCTGGTGAGGGACAGCACGATGCAGCCGTCGGTGGCGTTGGCGCCGCCGGACAGGCCGGTGCGGGCGCCCTGCGGGACGACGGGGACGCGCAGCTCGGTGGCGGTGCGCATGACGTGCCGGACCTGTTCGACGGTGCGCGGCAGGACGACGACGGCGGGGCTGCCCGCGGGGCAGAAGCTCGCCATGTCGTGTCCGTAGGAGGCCGTGACGTCGGGGTCGGTGACGACCGCCTCGGCCGGCAGGCCGGCCAGGAGCCGGTCGGTGAGGTTCCCCGTGTGCTCGTCGCGTGGCGCTTCGATACGGCTCATGATCACAGCGTGGCACTCGCGGCCATCGGTGTGAACCCCGCCCGCGCCGCCCTTGGGCCACCCGGATGTGCTCGTCGTATTGACGCACAGTGAGCGCCATGGACAACCGACAGTGCGTGGGTACGTCCCTGGTCCCGGAGCCGCCGGCGCCGCGCCGGTCCCGGCGGGTGCTGCGCCGGGTGCTGGTCGCCGCGCTGGCGGGCGGTGTCGTCGGCTCGGCGCTGGTGCTGCTGCCCGAGGAGCGCCGGCCGCACCGGCCGGCCCCGCCGCCCGCCGCCGGTCCGCCGGCACAGCCGCGGGCGCAGGCGCTGACGACGGTGACGTACGGCGTGCCGGCCGCGCTGCCCGGGCTGACCGCGCTGATCGGGCGCGAGGAGCAGCGGGTGCGGGCGCAGCCGCGGGACGCCCGGGCGTGGGCGGTGCTGGGCTCGGCGTACGTGGCGCGGGGGCGCCGGGCGGGGGACGCGGCGGACTATCCGCGGGCCGAGCGGGCGCTGCGGACCTCGCTGGACGTGCGCGGCACCCGGAACACCGAGGCGCTGGACGGGCTGACCGCGCTGGCGCTGGCGCGCCGGGACTTCCCGACGGCGAAACGGTACGGCGAGCAGGCGCTGAAGGCGACGCCGAAGCGGTGGTCGGCGTATCCGCCGCTGATCGACGCCTACCACGGCCTGGGCGACTACACGAAGGCCCGCGCCACGCTGGACAAGCTGATGGAGCTGCGCACCGGTCCGGCCGAGCGGCCGGCGGTGATGGCGCGGGCCGCCGCGGTGTACCGGGACCGGGGCTGGCGCGAGGACGCGGTGGCCCAGCTGACCGACGCGGCGGCCGCCGCCCGCACCCCCGCCGAGCAGGCCGCCTGGCTGGCCGGTCTGGGGCAGCTGGCCTGGGAGCGCGGGGATCTGCCGGACGCACTGCGGCACTTCGAGGCGGCGCTGCGGCTCGACCCCGACCAGCGGGCGGCACCGGCCGGGCGGGCCCGGACGCTGGCCGCGCTGGGGCGTACGGCGCAGGCGCTGGCCGCGTACCGGGCCGCCGTCGCCAAGCGGCCGGACCCGGAGGTTTTGCTGGAGCTGGGCGAGCTGTACGAGTCGCTGGAGCAGCGGGGGGTGGCCGAGGAGCAGTACGCGCGGCTGAAGGCGGCGGTACGGCAGTCGGTGGCGGGCGGGGTCGACGAGGAGCTGGTGATCGGGCGGTACGAGGCGGACCACGGGGATCCGTGGGACGCCGTGGAGCGGCTGGAGGAGGAGTGGCGGCGGCAGCCGGGGATCGAGGTGGCCGACGCGCTGGGCTGGGCTCTGCACCGGGCCGGTGAGGACCAGCGGGCGCTTCCGTACGCGACCGCCGCGACGGACAAGGCGAAGGGCGGCGGGGTGCGCAGCGCGCTGTACGCGTTCCACCGGGGGGTGATCGAGGCGGAGCTGGAGCGGTACGGGCCGGCGCGGCGGTGTCTGGAGGAGGCGCTGCGGATCAATCCGTACTTCTCGCCGCTGTGGGTGCCGGTGGCCCGGGACGCGCTGCGGACGCTGGGCGAGCCGCCGGCCGACGAGCCGCCCGAGTCCTGAGGGGCCCGGCGCGGCGGGTCACTTGTAGTAGACCGAGAACTTCCGCGCGCCCGGCACCCCGGACGCGAACCCGAGGTACAGGCGCGGGGTGCCCGTGGTGCGGACGGCCAGGCCCTCCGGCTCGCGGTGGTCGAGGGAGTACGCGGCCTCGGTGCGGCGCCGGGCGAGGAGTTCGCCGGTGCGGATGTCCAGGCAGGACACGTAGGTGTCGCCATGGCCGGCGGGCGGGTTGGTGCGCGGGTCGTACGCGGAGCCCGCGAGCTGGTAGAGGTGGTCGCCGTGCAGGGCGAAGCCCTGGAAGGGGACGCGGGGGTCGGGGTGGGCGCCGGTCTGCGGGAGGTCGGCCAGCGGGGACGCGTAGTCGCGGGCGGTGAAGGCGGCCAGGTCCCAGACGCGGTAGCGGGGGGTGTTCCCCAGGCGGTAGCGGACGGCGATGCGGCCGGTGGCCGGGCAGAGGGCGGGCTGGTTGGTGCGGGAGCCCTCGACGGGGTGGCGGACCTTGACGTCCCGGGTGGTGCGGGTGGCTCCGGCGGCGAACCGGAAGCGGGTGACGCCCCGGCCGTAGCCGTCCACGGCGTCCGTCTCGGTCCAGATCCACACCGTGCCGTCGGCGCCGTGCTGGACGCCCATGCTCACGCCGTGCCCGAAGCCCTTGAGGTACATGTGGCCGAGGCGCCTGCCCGTCAGGTCCAGGCGGTTGAGGCACAGGTCGCCGGCGGTCCGGCCGCCCGGGGTGAGCTGGAGGACGTAGAGGTGGTGGTGGACCTCGTCGAAGGCGAAGGACTGGAGGACCGTGGGTTCGCGCAGGGTGTCCTTCTCGCGCAGCCAGCGGACGGCCGGCGCGGCGAGGTCGATGCGTTCCGCCACGGTCCCCCCTCGGATGTCCGGCGGGGGACCCGTCGGCTACAGGTTGCCCCGCTTGGCCTGCTCGCGTTCGATCGCCTCGAACAGTGCCTTGAAGTTGCCCTTGCCGAAGCCCATCGAACCGTGCCGCTCGATGAGTTCGAAGAACACGGTCGGCCGGTCCTGGACCGGCTTGGTGAAGATCTGCAGCAGGTAGCCGTCCTCGTCGCGGTCGGCGAGGATCTTCAGCTCGCGCAGGGTCTCGATCGGCACGCGGGTGTCGCCGACCCACTCGCCGAGGGTGTCGTAGTACGAGTCGGGGGTGTCGAGGAACTCGACACCGGCCGCGCGCATGGTGCGGACCGTCTGCACGATGTCGTTGGTGTTGAGCGCGATGTGCTGGACGCCCGCGCCGCCGTAGAACTCCAGGTACTCGTCGATCTGGGACTTCTTCTTGGCGATGGCGGGCTCGTTGATCGGGAACTTGATCTTGAGGGTGCCGTCCGCGACCACCTTCGACATCAGCGCGCTGTACTCGGTGGCGATGTCGTCGCCCACGAACTCCTTCATGTTCGTGAAGCCCATGACCTTGTTGTAGAACCCGACCCACTCGTTCATCCGGCCGAGTTCGACGTTGCCGACGCAGTGGTCGACGGCCTGGAAGGTGCGCTGGGCGGGCGGCTCGACGATCGGCCGGGCGGCGGTGTAGCCGGGCAGGTAGGGGCCGTCGTAGCCGGTGCGCTCGACCAGGGTGTGGCGGGTCTCGCCGTAGGTGGCGATCGCGGCGAGGACGACCGTGCCGTGCTCGTCCTTCATCTCGTACGGCTCGGCGACGCTCTTCGCGCCGTGCTCGATCGCGTAGGCGTACGCGCGGCGGGCGTCCGGGACCTCGATGGCCAGGTCGATGACGCCGTCGCCGTGCTCGGCCACGTGCTGGGCGAGGAAGTGGCCCCAGGTGCTGCTCGGCTTGATCACCGAGGTGAACACGAAGCGGGCGGAGCCGTTCTCGAGCACGTAACTGGCGGTCTCGCGGCTGCCGTTCTCCGGTCCGGAGTAGGCCACCAGCCGCATGCCGAAGGCGGTGGAGTAGTAGTGCGCCGCCTGCTTGGCGTTGCCCACGGCGAAGACGACCGCGTCCATTCCCTTGACCGGGAAGGGGTCGTCCTGCCGGGCGGTCGCGTCGGGAGTGTGCTGTGTGGTCTGCGTCATAGCGGAAGGGTGGCTCTGCTCTGCAAGGTGCGCAATAGTTCGCTTCATCGCTGGGCAATCTGACCAGCGGAACGGCCGTATCGGCGGGCGTTCTGTACAGGATGACCATCTCAGGGGGTCCCGTGGCGATCGATCATCTGGACGGGCGGATCATCGTGCTGCTGGCCGAGGAGCCGCGCATCGGGGTGCTGGAGATGTCCCGGCGGCTGGGTGTCGCCCGCGGCACGGTCCAGGCGCGCCTGGACCGGCTCCAGTCGAACGGGGTGGTCCGCGGCTTCGGTCCGCAGGTGGACCCGGCGGCCCTGGGCTACCCGGTCACCGCGTTCGCCACCCTGCAGATCCGGCAGGGCCAGGGAGCCGACGTGCGGGCGTACCTGGCGACCGTGCCGGAGGTGCTGGAGCTGCTGACCACCACCGGCAGCGGGGACATGCTGTGCCGGCTGGTGGCCCGCTCGAACGCCGATCTCCAGCGGGTGATCGACCGGGTCGTCGGCTTCGACGGCATCGTCCGGGCCTCCACGGCGATCGTCATGGAGAACCCCGTCCCGCTGCGGATCATCCCGCTGGTGGAGCAGGCGGCGGCGGACGCCGGGCGGTCGTAGGCGCCCGGGTAGTGACATACAAGTCATGCGTGAGAAAATAGACATTCTGGTATGCACCAGGCGTCGACGGTTCCTCGGAACCCTCGGCTGGAAGGGCTCGGACACGGCGAGAGGAGCGCATCATGATCGCCAAGCTGCTGGGCAAGCTGTCCTTCACCCGCCGCTACGGTGCGTACGGGGACCACGAGTGGGACGCGTACGCCGGCGACTGACGGCACCCTCGGCGGGCGCCCCGGGCGTCCGCCGTCTCCCAGCCGCACCGCCGACGACATCGGCCTGGACGGGCACGAAGGCCGGGGACGATCTCATGGGCCGGATGAATGAGCCGCCGCGGCTGCCCGGAGGCAGCTTCGCGGCCTGGAGCCGCGACCGGCTGGCGGTGGCCCGCCGTGGCGCCGCCGTGTGCGGGGACGTCTGGCAGCTCGAGCCCGGTGTCTACGTGGCCGCCACCGCCGGACCCTGTGAAGCGGTGCTGCGCCGCGCGCAGGACTTCCCCAAGGCACCCTCGCCCCTCTTCCCGCCGTTGAAGGGGTCGAACGGAGCACCGACGGCCGAGGAGCGGGCGCACGCTCACGCCGCCCGCATGCGCGGACTGCGCGCGCAGGCGGTCGCGGCCCGGGTCGGGGAGATCGCGCCCGGAGCCGCTCTCTTCGCCGCCCGGTGGCCCGCGGACCAGGACGTCGAGGTCCTGCCCGCGGCCCGGCACGCCCTGGCGGAGATCGGCGTCCGCTACCTCTTCTCCGAGGACGCCCCGGCCCTGCTGCCGTTCGCGGCACAGCTCTTCCTCGCCCGGGAGGTGCTCGTACGCCCCTCGCGCTGGGAATGGCCGCGGTGGATCCCCACACCGGCACGGCGGTTCCGCACACGGCAGCAGGCCGCCTTCATCGACGCCCTGCGGCCCGTCGTCCGCCGGCGCCGTTCCTCGGGCCGGCTCGGTGACGACGTGCTCGGGCAGATGCTCCTGCCCTCCTCGCGCTACGGCCCGCTACCGGAAGAGGCCGTTCTCGACACCCTCCCCGGAATCACCGTCGCCACCTTCGAGGCGCCCACCCGGGCGGCCGGATGGATCCTGCTCCACCTGGCCCGGCACCCCGAGGCGGCGGACCGGGTCGCGGCCGAGGCCGCCTCGCTGCCCGCGGACCCGGCCGCGACGACCAGCGCCCACCTCGACGACCTGCGCTACACCCGGGCGCTGGTCCACGAGGTGCTCCGGCTGTATCCCCCGAGCTGGCTGCTGACCCGGCGGGCCGCACGGCAGACCCAGCTCGCCGACTACGGCATCGAGGCCGGGGCCACCGTTCTCGTCTGCCCCTACACCGCGCACCGGGACGCACGGGAACACCCCGAGCCGGACCGGTTCCGGCCCGAGCGCTGGCTCGACGGTCCGGGCTCTCCGGCGAACCCCGGCACCTTCCTCTCCTTCGGCACCGGACCGCACGGCTGCGAGGGGGCCGCTCTGGCCATGGCGATGCTGACGCTCCTGACCGCGCACACGGCCGGCTGCCACCGCCTGAGCGAGCCGCCCGGACCGGAACCCGGCTTCCAGGTCACCACCTTCGAGGGTCTGGCGACCGCCGGCCTGCGCCTGCGTGCCACCCCGCGCGGCCCGGGGCAGTCCCGCGTCCGGTGACCTGCTCGCTCACCCTGGTCCGCTCGTCCCGGTCCGCTCACCGTGTGCCGCTGGTGGTGCGTCCCCGGTCGAACTCGTCGGCGAGCAGGCCCATCATGACGAGGTCGTGGTGCCGGCCGGCGAAGAAGACGTGTTCCCGCAGGCGTCCCTCCTCGGTGAAGCCGAGCCGGCGCATCAGGGCCAGCGATGCCTCGTTGCGGGCGAAGATCACCGCCAGGCACTTGTGGTAGCGCCGCTCGGCGAACATGAACCGCAGCAGCAGCGCCATGGCCTCTGTCGCGTAGCCCCGGCGCCGGTGCTCGGCACCGATCATGACATCGCATTCGAACCAGCCCGAACAGGAGCCGGTGCGGTGCGAGCCGACCGTGCCGACCAGCTCTTTCCCGGCCGTCGTCTCGACCGCCAGCCGGAAGCGGTCGCCGTCGCCCTCGGCGACGGCTTGCTGCTTCGCCCAGGCACGGTGGCTCTCGGCGGACCGGGGCAGGTCCAGCCGGCCCTCCGGCCGCCCGTCGTCGGCGAAGCGCGCGAACGCCGTCCAGTCGTCGGGCTCGATGGCACGCAGGCGTACCCGTTCACCGGTCCAGGACGAAGCCATGCCCGATTGTCGGCACCGCGGTGCGCGCGGGGCCGGGAGGCACGCCGGGACAGGAACGGGGGAAGCCGCCTAGCAGCTGGGGACCGACCCCTTGCCCTTCTCCAGTGCCACCAGGGAGTCGACCGCGCCCTTCAGGGTGGTCACCGGAACCAGCCGAAGCCCCTTCGGCAGCTCGGCCCGGGCGTCGGCGCACTCCGCCTTCGGCACCAGGAAGACGGTGGCCCCGTCCCGGCGCGCGGCCTGGGTCTTCAGGGCCACCCCGCCGACCGCGCCGACCTTGCCGGCGGCGTCGATCGTGCCCGTGCCGGCGATGGTGCGGCCCCCCGTGAGGTCGCCGCCGCTGCCGTCGCCGTCGAGCTTGTCGATGATCCCCAGGGTGAACAGCAGCCCCGCGCTGGGCCCGCCGACGTCGGCGAGCTTCAGCGTGACCTTGACCTTGCCGGCGCTCAGCCCGAGGTACTTCAGCGCCGCCTGGGTCGCCGCGTCCTGGGACTGGTGCATCTGCGCCTCGTTGTGCTTCTCGATCTCCTTGACGGTGTCGCCGCTCGGGTAGACCGCGTCGCGCGGCATGACCGCCCGGTCGGTGCGGAACCAGTTGCCGAGCACGTCACCGAGGGAGACCCGGGTGTCGGGGCCGGTCGCCTCGATGGTGGTCATCCGCAGCTGCCCGCTGGTGTCGCGGGTCGCCGCGCCGGAGACGGTGATCACCGGGGTGCCCTTGTTCTCGCCGAGCACGTTGGCCGTCATACCGGGCTGCGCCACCGAGAACGGCAGCGGCGCGGACACCGCCGTGGCCAGCAGGGCCACGACGGGCAGCGCGCAGACGGCGAGGGCCTGGGGGCGTGTGAGACGTGAGAGCACGGGATCAATCTAACGTGACGGCCGACCGCCCCTCGTGCCCCGTACAGCTGCCTCTCACGCCGTGTACAGGTCCCGCCGCTCGCGGGTGAACCGGCGCAGGGCGTCCGGCCGGGGCTCGACGCCGATACCGGGACCGGTCGGTACGGGCAGGTGCCCGTCCTGCAGGACGAACGGCTCGGTGAGGTCCTCGGCGAAGTAGCGGCTGGACGCCGAGGTGTCCCCGGGCAGGGTGAAGCCGGGCAGCGCGGCCAGGGCCAGGTTCGGCGCCCGTCCGATGCCGGTCTCCAGCATGCCGCCGCACCACACCGGCACGCCGTGCGCGTGGGCGACGTCGTGGACCCGGCGGGCCTCCAGGTAGCCGCCGACCCGGGCGGGCTTGACGTTCACCACCCGGCAGGCGTCCATCGCGATCGCGGACGCGGTGTCACGCGCGTGGTGCAGGGACTCGTCCAGGCACACGGGGGTGGCCAGGCGCTGCTGGAGGAGGGCGTGGGCGTGCAGGTTGTTCTCCTCCAGCGGCTCCTCGATCAGCAGCAGCCCGAACGCGTCCAGCCGCCGCAGGTGCTCGGCGTCGGCGAGGGTGTAGGCGGTGTTGGCGTCGACCTGGAGGGGCAGGCCGTCGCCGAAGCGCTCGCGGACCGCCCGGACCGGTTCCACGTCCCAGCCGGGCTCTATCTTCAGCTTGATACGGACGTACCCCTCGGCGAGGTAGCGCTCGACGTCGTCCAGCAGCTCGGGCACCGAGTTCTTGATGCCGACGGAGACCCCGGCGGGCACCCGGTCCCGGACCGCGCCCAGGTAGGCGGCGAGCGGCATGCCGTAGGAGCGCAGCTCGGCGTCCAGGACGGCCGTCTCCAGGGCCGCCTTCGCCAGCTCGTGGCCCTTGATCTTCGCCATGGCCGGGGCCAGCGCGGCCGCGGTGAGGTGCGGCAGCGCGGCCACGCGGGGCAGCAGGAAGTCGCGCAGCACGATCTCGGCGCCGGCGACGAACTCCGAGCAGTACAGGGGTTCGGGGTCGGCGGCGAACTCCGACCAGCCCTCGGCCCGGTCGGTGACGACGCGCAGCAGGAAGGTGTCCTTCGCCGTCATGGTCCCGAAGGACGTACGGAACGGGGTGACCAGCGGGATCGCCACGTGCACGATCTCGACGCGCTCCAGTTTCACGCGGCCGCCTCCGTCCGGGTGAGGGTGTACCAGCCGTCGCGGGACATCCCGGTGGCCCGGAACCCGTCCGTGAAGGCGTCCAGGAAAACCTCGCGGACCGCGCGCCGCCAGCGCAGCGCCAGCTCGGGATCGCCTGCGCGCAGCGCGACGACGTCCTCGGGCACCCGGCACCACAGGTGCCGGCCGGCACGCCGGGCGAGCGGCCCGCCGTCGGGTGCGGAGCGCACCACCTCCCCCTCGGGCCGGACGTCGTACGACGGTCCCGGCTCCGCCAGGTCCCAGGTGACCGTCAGCCGGTCGCTCTCGTCGCCGTCGTTCACGCCGTCGGTCATGGGGCCGTAGAAGTCGACCAGGTACTCCGTGCCGACGGCCCCCAGCTTGACCAGGTTGAAGCGGGCGTTGCGGCCGACGAGCGGGTCGAAGGTCCAGCGCATGGTGCGGGCGCCGAGGGCGCGGGCCCAGTCCCGCTGGGCCCGCTTCAGTGCCGGCCCCAGACCGCGCTCGGCGGCGGCCACCAGCGAGTACGTGCTCCGGTCCGGGCCGAGGACGGCGACGGCCGCCCCGGCGAGCCGCTGCCCGGCGTACACGGCGTGCACCGCGCCGCCGGCGTGCGCCAGGCTGTGCAGGACCTCGGCCGGGTACGGCGGGGCGGTGCGGGGCGTCCGCCAGACGTCGCTGAAGTGGTCCGCGACGGCCGCGAGCCCGGCGACGTCGTGGACGGTACGGATGGTGGTGCCTGCTGTCATGGCACCGAGTCTCGGACTCCCGGGACCGGCATGTGTTGTGCGAGCGGCCAACGGGTGCGTACGTTCGTTGCAGCATCAGCCAAGCCCGCCCCACGAGGACCCCCATGGACACCTGCACCCTCGGCGACCTGCTGGACGTCGTCGGCGGTCCCGCCCTGCGCCTGCACACCGCCCCCGCCGGCCGGGCCGTGCCGGTCACCGAGGCGGTGCTCCACGACGGCCACGCCCCGCTCCCCCGGCTGCCCGGCGCGCTGCTGCTGGCGGTCGGCGTCCGGGCGGCGGAGGCGGGGCCGCTGGTGCGGGCGGCGGCCGAGGCGGAGCTGGCCGGGGTCGTGGTGCGGGGCGCCGACGGGCCGGTCGAGGAGGCGCGGGCGCACGGCATCGCGCTGCTGTCGGTCGCCGAGGACGCGGCCTGGCACCAGGTGCACCTGCTGCTGGCCTCCGCCATCGGCGCCCGGCCCGCCGCCGCCTCCGACACCGGGCTCGGCGACCTGTTCGCGCTGGCCGACGCGATCGCGGCGGCGACCGGCGGGGCCACCGCCGTCGAGGACCCCCGGCAGCGGATCCTCGCCTACTCGACCGTCTCCGGGCAGCCGGTGGACGAGGACCGACGGCAGGGCATCCTCGGGCTCCAGGTGCCGGCCAGCGCGGAGAACACCGAGCAGTACCGGCGGCTGTTCGCCGCCGACCGGCCGGTGCGGCTGCCCGCGCTGTCCGGCTCGGGCCTGCCCCGGCTGGCGATGCCGGTGCGGGCGGGCGGCGAGACGCTGGGCTCGGTGTGGGTGGTCGACGCGGGCTCGCTCGCCCCGGACGCCGAGGACACCCTCGTCCAGGGCGCCTCGACGGCCGCCCTGCTGCTGCTCCGGGCTCGCGCGGCGCGCGAACTGGCCCGGCACCGCAACAGCGATCTGCTGCGCCGCCTGCTGGACGGCACGGCGGACGCGCCGACGGCCGCCGAGCGGCTGGGGGTCGCGGGCCCGGCCCGGGTGGCGGCCTTCGTCCTGGACTCCGCCGCGAGCGTCCCGGACGCCGAACGCACCGCGCTGCGCCTGCTGGACGTCGTCCGCCTGCAGTGCGAGGCCCGCTACGGCCGGCACGCGTGCGTACTGCTGGACGGGGTGGTGTACGCGGTGCTGCCGGGCTCCGGCGAGCGGCACCGGAAGCTCGCCGAGGACATCGTGGCGCGGGCCGGGCAGGCGTTGCGGGTGCCGGTGCGGGCCGCGCTGGGCGAGGTGGCGCCGGGCGCGGCGGGGCTCGCGGACTCGCGGGCGGACGCCGACCTGGTGCTGCGGCTGCTGGACGCGGAGCTGCCGGTGGCCGCGGTGGACGAGGTGCGGGCCCGGGTGACGCTGCTGCGGCTGGCCGAAGTGATGGCGGAGCGGCGGGAGTTGAGCGCGGGCGCCTGGCAGCGGGTGCTGGCGTACGACGCCGGGCACGGCACCGAGTACGCCCGCACCCTGGTCTGCTGGTTCGACGCGGGCTGCGACATGGCGGGCGCGGCCAGGCTGCTGGCCGTGCACCCCAACACCTGCCGCTACCGGCTCAGGCAGCTCCAGCAGCACGCCGGGGTCGACCTGGACGACCCCGACGAACGGCTGGTGCTGTGGCTGCAGCTGCGGACGCTGGCGGGGATCACCGCAGCCACGCCCTGAGCCGCTCCTCGCACCGCCGAAGGTGCGCCACGGGGACGTACTCCCCCGCCGTGTGCGCCAACGAGGGGTCGCCGGGGCCGTAGTTGAGCGCGGGCACCCCCAGCGCGGCGAACCGGGCCACGTCGGTCCAGCCCAGCTTGGCCCGGGGCTCGGCCCCGAGGGCGGTGACGAGGGAGCCCACCCGGTCCAGGTGCGGCAGCGCGCCGCCGACCACCTCGGTGACCCGCACCTCGTACCCCGGGAACAGCCCGCGCACGTACGCCTCCGCCTCCCGAGCGGAACGGCTCGGCGCGAAGCGGCAGTTGACGGTGACGACGCACTCGTCCGGTACGACGTTCCCGGCGACGCCGGCGCGTACGGCGACCGCGCTCAGCCCCTCCCGGAACTCCAGCCCGTCGATCAGGACCCGTTCCGGGACGTGCGCGTCGAGCTGCTGGAGCACCTGTCCCGCCTTGTGCGCGGCGTTGGTGCCCTGCCAGGCGCGGGCGGTGTGCGCGCGGGCGCCGCGGACCACGATGTCGGCGGTGAGGATGCCCTGGCAGCCTGCCTCGACACCGGCGTCCGAGGGCTCCATGAGGATCGCGAGGTCGGCCTCCTCCAGGAGTCCCGGCCGGGCGGCGGCGATCCGGCCGAGCCCGTTGCGCTCCCCCTCCACCTCCTCGCACTCGTAGAAGACGTAGGTGACGTCGCGCACCGGCTCCGGCACGGTGGCCGCGAGCCGCAGCGCGACCGCCACCCCGCCCTTCATGTCACAGGCGCCGAGCCCGTGGACCCGCCCGTCGGCGAGCCGGGAGGGCAGGTTCCCGGCGGCCGGCACGGTGTCCAGGTGCCCGGCGATCAGAACGCGCTCCGCGCGCCCGAGACCGGTACGGGCGATCACGGAGTTCCCGACCCGGTCCACGGCGAGGTGCGGCAGGCGGCGCAGGGCGTCCTCGACGGCCCCTGCGATCCGCTCCTCCCGCCCGCTCTCGGAGGGCAGGTCGACCAGGGCACGGGTGAGGGTGACGACGTCGGCGCTGGGATCGAGGACGCTCATGCGGGGTCTTCCTGGGGCTGGGCGAGCTTGGAGTACCGGATGCCGTGCAGGGCTGCACAACATGCCGGGCCCTCGATGATGCGGATCAGGGACGACCTCGTGGTGTACGGATCCGCCAAACCCCGACGGGCTGGCTTGGCGCGTCGGCCAAGGGGGCGCGGCGGTGGCACCGCGGGTGCGGGTTCGCCACGGCACGGTCGCCCCTACGCCGCACCCCTCCCGGGCACTGCCCGGACTCCGCGAGTGCTTCGGGCGGCGTCGACCGAGGGGGCGCGGCCGACGCACCACGGGTGCGGGTTCGCCACGGCCGGTCGCACACTCCACCGCGCCCCTCCCGGGCACTGCCCGGACTCAGCGCAGCGCTTCGGGCGGCGTCGACCAAGGGGGCGCGGCCGTCGCGCCGCGGGTGCGGGTTCGCCACGGCACGGTCGCACGCTCCACCGCGTCGGGCACTGCCTGCGCTCAGCGCAGTGCTTCGGGCGGCGTCGGCCGAGGGGGCGCGGCCGTCGCGCCGCGCATGCGGGTTCGCCACGGCCGCTCGCCCACTTCACCGCGCCCCTCCCGGGCACTGCCCGGACTCAGCGGAGTGCTTCCGCGACCTCCCTGGCCGCCTCCACCACCCGGGCGCCGACCCGCTCGGGTACGGCGTCCGCCAGCATCACCACGCCCACGCTGCCCTCGACGCCCGTGACGCCGACCAGGGGCGCGGCGGCCCCGCTCGCCCCGGCCTCCAGCTCGCCGTGCGTGAGCGTGTACCCGGGGTCGGCCGACGGCGACTGCCGCGCGGCCAGGATCGCCCTGCCCGCCGCACCCCGGTCCAGCGGATGCCGGAACCCGGCCCGATAGGCCACGTGATAGTCCGTCCACGTCGGCTCGACGACCGCGACGGCCAACGCCTCGGACCCGTCCACCAGCGTCAGGTGCGCCGTCGCCCCGATGTCCTCGGCCAGCGACCGCAACGCGGGCAGCGCGGCCTCGCGTACCAGGGGATGCACCTGTCGCCCGAGCCGCAGCACCCCGAGCCCGACCCGGGCTCGCCCGCCCAGGTCACGTCGTACGAGCGCGTGCTGCTCCAGCGTGGCGAGCAACCGGTACACCACGGTCCGGTTGACGCCCAGCTTGGTGGACAACTCGGTGACGGTCAGCCCGTGGTCCGTGTCGGCCAGCAGTTTGAGGACACGTAGTCCCCGGTCGAGCGTCTGAGAGGTCTCCGCGGTCACGACGCCCACTCCTTCGGCGGTGAGGTCGGCAACCCCTGAGCGAGAGATGCGTCACCGAGTCCCGTCGGCGACGCGCTTCAGAGGCCGCCGATCGGCAGAACGGCCCGGCGGCTCCCGGGCCGAGTCGCTTCACGGCTGCGCTCCGCGGCGGCGCTGCCACGGGGCGTGTGCGTAGCGGGACAGTAGCGAAGCCGGTTCGCTGAGCGGAAGTGTTCGTCCAGAATCCGGGCAAGGCCAGATCCGGCCTGCCTGCATTCGTCCGGATACGCACACGGCACAGGGGGCCGAAGGGAAGCAAACCCGTTCGGAAAACGGGGGGGGCGAAGGGGCGGAGCCCCGCACCGGCCGCCTCTCGCCCTCTGGGCCCGGGGCGGTGCCCCGTGACGGCCGGCTCCTGGCTCGGGGGCCGGAGAACCCCGCGGCGGTTGACTCCCGGCCTGCCGAGCCGCACTCCACCCACCCGCGCGCACCACACTCACCCGCCACGGGGTCCGGGGCGGAGCCCCCGTGACGGCTGGCTCTTGACTTACCGAGCCGCACTCACCACCGCCCCCCACGCCGCACTCACCCCCCACTGGGGTCCGGGGCGGAGCCCCGTGGCGCTCGGCGTTCGGTTCTCGGTCGGCCGAGACGGGTGGGCGGGTGGGAGAGGACCGCCAACCAGCGGAGCGTCACCGCATGCGCGTAGCCCACTCCTGCACCTTGGCGATCCGCTGCCGCAACTGCCCCGCCGTGGCCTCCGCACTGGGCGGCCCCCCGCACACCCGCCGCAGCTCGGTGTGGATCACCCCGTGCGGCTTGCCGCTCTGGTGGACGTACGCGCTGACCAGCGTATTGAGCCGCTTGCGCAGCTCCATCATCTCCTTGTGGCTGACCACCGGCCGCCGCTCGGCCGGCAGCTCCAGCAGGTCCGCCTCGCTGTCCGGCTTCTTCCGGCTGTGCGCGATCTGCCGTGCCTGCCGCTTCTGCAGCAGCAACTGCACCTGCTCCGGCTCCAGCAGCCCCGGGATCCCCAGGTAGTCCTGCTCCTCCTCGCTGCCCGGGTGCGCCTGCATACCGAACTCGGCGCCGTCGTACAGCACCCGGTCGAACACCGCATCGGACTCCAGCGCCTCGAACGGCAGCATGTCCTGCTCGCCGGTGTCCTCGTCCTGCTCCTTGTTCGCCTCCTCCATCTCCTTCTCGGATTCGGCGTACGGGTCCTCCTCGCCCTCCTTCTTCGGCTTGTCGAGGGCGTGGTCCCGCTCCTTCTCCATCTCGTTGGCGAAGGTCAGCAGGTCGGGCACGGTCGGCAGGAACACGGACGCCGTCTCGCCCCGCCGCCGGGACCGTACGAAGCGCCCGACGGCCTGCGCGAAGAAGAGGGGGGTCGAGATGGTGGTGGCGTACACGCCGACCGCCAGCCGCGGTACGTCGACGCCCTCGGACACCATCCGCACCGCGACCATCCACCGGTCGTCACTCGCGCTGAAGTCGTCGATCCTCTTCGAGGCCCCGGTGTCGTCGGAGAGCACGAGCGTCGCCTTCGTACCGGTGATCTCCCGGATCAGCTTGGCGTACGCCCGCGCGGAGTCCTGGTCGGAGGCGATGACGAGCGCACCCGCGTCCGGGATGGCCTTGCGGACCTCGGTCAGCCGCTGGTCGGCGGCGCGCAGCACGCTCGGCATCCAGTCGCCGCGCGGATCGAGGGCCGTACGCCAGGCCTGGCTGATCGCGTCCTTGGTCATCGGCTCGCCGAGCCGCGCGGCGACCTCGTCGCCGGCCTTGGTCCGCCAGCGCATGTTGCCGCTGTAGGAGAGGAAGATGACGGGCCGGACGACCCCGTCCGCGAGGGCGGACCCGTAGCCGTAGGTGTAGTCGGCCGCGGACCGCCGGATCCCGGCGTTGTCCTCCTCGTACGTCACGAAGGGGATGGGGTTGGTGTCGGACCGGAACGGCGTACCGGTCAGCGCGAGCCGCCGCGTGGCCGGCTCGAAGGCCTCCAGACACGCCTCGCCCCAGGACTTGGAGTCACCGGCGTGGTGGATCTCGTCCAGGATGACGAGGGTCTTGCGCTGCTCGACCCGGTTGCGGTGCAGCATCGGGCGCACACCCACGCCGGCGTACGTCACGGCGACCCCGTCGTACTCCCGGCCGAGCGGCCCCGCGCTGTACTCGGGGTCGAGCTTGATCCCTATCCGGGCGGCCGCCTCCGCCCACTGCTTCTTCAGGTGCTCGGTGGGTGCGACCACGGTCACCTGCTGCACGACGTGGTGGTGCAGCAGCCAGGAGGCCAGCGTCAGCGCGAAGGTCGTCTTGCCGGCGCCGGGCGTGGCGACGGCGAGGAAGTCACGCGGCTGCTCCTGGATGTACTTCTCCATCGCGCCCTGCTGCCAGGCACGCAGCTTGCTGGCGGTACCCCAGGGGGCCCGGCCCGGGAAGGCGGGCGAGAGGTGGTGCGAGTGAGCGGCGGACGCTGAAGCGGCGGTGGTAGTCACGGTCTCCGTGCGGGGTAGGGCGGCTACGTATGACAACCGGGCCACCCTACCGGCGCCGCCGGACCGTCCACGCGCGAACGGGGCCGGGTCGCCCTCGGGTGCGAGGCACGTCACAGCAGCCGCGCGAGCCCCGGTGTCACCGCCGGTCACTCAGCGCTCAGAGGTGCGTCCCCGCAGGCGCCGCGTCACCCAGGCCCCCGCCAGCGCGACCCCCGCCATCGGCAGGAAGACCGCGGCGAAGGCGGCGGGGTGCCCGCTGCCGGACACCGTGGCCGTGGTGGCCGCCGTGCTGCCGCCGCCCAGGGCCGCGAAGGCCGCGCCGGTCGCCGCCAGCAGGACGACGTTGGCGAGGGCGTCGGAGATCTGGAGCGCGGCCGAGTTCGAGCCGGCCTCCTCGGGGGCGGACAGCTGGAGGAGCAGCACGCTGGTGGAGGAGATCACCAGTCCCATGCCGAAGCAGCCGACGCCCCAGGCGGCGGCCACGGTCCACACCGGCACGGCGTGCACGAGGACACTCGGCGCGGTGACGATCGCGGCGGCGACCAGCACCATCCCCACGGTCATCAGCCGCTCCCGGTACGGCGTCACGCGCGCCCGGGACTGCACGAACGAGCCCAGCGCCCAGGTGCCGCCGCCGGCCGCCAGCGAGAAACCGGCGAGGGTCGGCGACAGCCCGCGCTGGGTGACCAGCATCAGCGGCACAAACGATTCGGCGGCGACGAAGGAACCGGCGGCCAGGCCGCGCAGCAGCACCACGGAGGGCAGGCCGCGGGCGGCCCGGTACGTGCCGCGGGGCAGCAGTCCGAGGACGGCGGGCACGAGGAAGGCGGCACCGGCGAGCCCCGGGAGCAGGGAGAGGGGGCGCAGATCCTGGGCGGCGTACTGGAGGAGCCCGGCGCCCAGCGAGATGCCGAGCGCGAGCCGGATCCGCCGCCGGTCGAAGGAGCCGGCGCCGGCCTCCTCGTCCACCGGGCCCGACGCCCTGCGCCGTATCTGGGGCAGGGCGAGGGCGAGCGGGAACACGACGAGGACCGGGATGCCGAGGAACACCCAGCGCCAGCCGAGGTGCTCGGTGACGGCTCCGGCGGCCAGGGGGCCGACGATGGACGGTACGACCCAGCCGGCCGCGAAGGACGCCATGATCGCGGGGCGCAGCCGCTCGGGGTAGGCGCGGCCGACGACGACGTACAACGCCACGATGACCAGTCCGCCGCCCAGCCCCTGCACGGCCCGCCCGAGGATGAACACCCACATGGCCTGCGCGGTCCCGGCGACGACGAGCCCCGCCGCGAAGGCGCCGATGCCCGTGGTGAGAGCGCCCAGGGGACCCCGCCGGTCGGACCACTGCCCGGCGAGCACCATCCCGAACAGGCTGGTCGTGAAGTACCCGGAGAACGCGAACGCGTACAGCGCGAGTCCGTCCAGCTCCCGCGCGGCCACCGGCATCGCCGTCCCCACGGCGGTCGCCTCGAACGCGATCAGCACCACGACGGACACGATCCCGACACTCAGCGCCCGGTACGCCCTGCTCAGCACCCCCTCGCTCGTCTCATCGAGCGGGTCAAGGACACCGGGTTCACGGGACTCGAGGGCACTCATGCTCGCCAGAGTAAGCCCCGTTCCCCTGTTTGACCCCTGTCGGAAGTCCGACTCCGGACTACACCCTTGGTCGTACACACACCCCGCTTCATGAACGGCGTGTGGCAGTCCCGTTGCAGCACCCCCACTCCCCTTGAGCCCCCCACGCCCCGGCCCGTACGTTCTTCTCACGAACACGGCCGTGTGCCCGAGTGGTTCAGGGACTCGCCTGCGCTGCATCCAACAGCGAGCTCCGCTCGCGGGGAGTCACGTGGGTCCGATCCCCACCACGGCCGAGAACGACAACAGAACACGGCCGTGTGCCCGAGTGGTTTAGGGACTCGCCTGCAAAGCGAGTTACGTGGGTTCGATTCCCGCCACGGCCTCTAGCGCCTGACCAGGCAAAAGGAAAGGGCGGCACTCCAACAGGGGCGCCGCCCTTTCCCGCGCCTGTGATCTCGGAAGGTGACGCTCTGCTCCCCCGACGTACGCATCAGCTCGGTTGAGGAGGTGTCGCGATTAGCCCACTCAAGCACTCTGACGCGCCGTAAGATCTCATGGTCGGGCAACTCGCGGCGCTGGGAGGGGATATGGGGGCCTCGCGTACGTGGTTGGACGTGAGCTACCAGGAGAAGGACGAGGCCAAGGCAGCCGGCGCCCGGTGGGACGCCACTGCACGGCGGTGGTACGCCCCGCCTGGCCGCGAAGCTTCCCTGGAGCGCTGGCTCGCCGGCCCCGCCGTGCCGGAACTTCTGCCGGGTGAGGACCGAACGCTGGGGCAGGGCCTGTTCGTCGACCTGGTGCCGTCTTCCTGCTGGTTCACCAATGTCCGTTCCTGCGTCTCGCCGAGGGACTGGGAACGTCTCCGCCGGATGATCACCGGTAGGGCAGGCCAGCGGTGCGAAGTGTGCGGCGCGGCACAGGACCGCGATGCGAAGCGCTGGTTGGAAGCCCACGAGCGGTGGGTGTACGACGAGGACCGGCTCGTACAGAAGCTGGGCCGGTTGATCTGCCTGTGTACCGACTGCCACAGGGTCACCCACTTCGGGCTGGCCCAGCTCCGAGGGCAAGCCCCGGAAGCGCTGCTGCATCTGATGAACGTCACGGGCATGACGGAGCAGCAGGCCCGCGCGCACGTTGCCGAGGCCTTCGAAGTCTGGAGGGCCCGGTCCGAGCGCAGCTACGAGCTCGACCTGTCCATCCTGACGGATGCCGGTGTCAGCCTGGCACCTCCACCGGCAGCGGACTCCCGGTCGTCGATCGCCGCCGATGCGCTGCTTCGCGGGACTATCCCGCCCCAGCAGTCCGGCCGCGCGTAGGCCGGGAACGAAAAGCGGGTTCGGTTCCGTGGGCGCCTCGGCGGCTAGCATGGCCGCTATGGACACGGCCATGCGTACGGTTGTCAGGGACGTCGTCGCCGACCAGGCTCCGCATGAACTGGTGCTCCTGGACTCCATGGAGCCGCTGGACGACGGTCAGATCACGGCGGCACTCACCGGACGCGAGAAGGACGAAGCCGGTCTCGGTTTCGGTCTCACCGACGTCACTCCGCTCGTCACCCCCGTCGTATGGCTCGTCCTTCACGAACTCGTCTCACGTGGGGCCACCACAGCGGTGGACGGCATCATGGCTCGTGTGCGCCGGTTGTCCCGTCGGCGGTCCGGCAGTGCGTCCGCCGAGGAGTCCCCTGCGGTACCGACGCTGACTGCCGACGAGTTGGACGCGGTTCACACCCGCATACGCGAGCAGGCGGCCCAAGTCGGCATCGGCACCGAGGAGTCGCAGCGTCTCGCGGACGCCGTCGTCGCCCGGCTGGCACGTGGCCGGCCCACCGAGCCTCAGCCGCGGCAGAATGACGGGCAGTCCGCCGGCTGACAGCGCGGAAGACACGGCAACCGTGGTCTCCGCCGAGTCCAGGGACCTCGTCGCGCGGGCCTCGACCCGGAGGTTCCTGCTGCTGGTCACGGTGCTGCTCGCCAGCACCACCGCCCTGGTGAGCACCTCCACGCTGACCATTCTCTCCCTCACCTCCCTGCCGCATTGTGCGGCGGCGGCCGGAGTGGACGTGCAGACTCCGGCATGGCGCGCCCTGCTGACGGCGCGGTTCCACGAGGACCTCACCGGTTGCAGGTCGGACGCGGCTCGGATCGCGTTATACGCGGCGCTGTCGTACACCTGTATCGTGGCCGGCGCCGCAGTGGCGCTGTTCTGGCAGATGTCGCACCGGCCACTGGGCAGGGGGCGGTACACCCCTCTGCTCACCGCGGAGGAGACCAGGAGGGCGGCCACAGCCGCAGGGCCGCCCGACGCACCGAACGAGCACGACCGGAACGCTTTGGCGCGCCACCTCGCCGGACTGGTGAGGCAAGCCGGTGTGCCGTCCGTCAGCACCCCCGCGTTCGTGGTCGACCCGCGGGCGATGTCGGCCGGAGCGGTCACCTTCGGACGAGCGGACGGCTACACCGTCTGCCTGCACGCGGGGCTGCTGGTACGCAGGGCGACAGCCCCGAGCCAGTTCGACGCCGTCGTACTGCACGAGCTGGCTCATGTGCGCAACGGCGACGTCGACCTCGCCTACTTCACGGTGGCCCTCTGGCGCGTCTTCCTGGGCCTGGTGCTCGGCCCGTATCTCCTGCTGAACGTGTGGCTGCTGTTCCAGGGAGCGCTCGGGACGTCACGTGTCTACTGGGACGGCGGCGCACCGGGGCCGGCGGCGTTCGCGCTGGCGGCCGGGCTCGTGGTGCAGACCTACCTGGCCCACGCGGACATCCTCCGGCACCGCGAACTGGTCGCCGACCACGACGCCATGATGTACGGGGCCGACCCTTCGGTGTGGGCCGCGCAGCGACCGGGCGACAGGCGCGGCGCCACGTTGACCCGACTCACCCGCATCTGGCGTTCCCACCCCGACTGGGCCGAGCGGCACCGCATGCTGACCCACCCTCCGGAGGTGGACAAGGGGGGCACCAAACTCCAGTTTCTGCTCTTCGTCGGCGCGTACGCGACCCTCCTGTACACGGTGCTCGTGTGGCTGGACAACGAGGCTGTCCCCCAGCGCGTCGTAAGGGTGCTGGCCTATCTGGCATCGCCGCTCGTCATCGCCACGGCCGTCGGCGTACTCCCGCGCCGCAAGCCCCGGCCGACGAGCTTCACTCCGGCCGAACGAGACGGGCCCCGTCTCAAGCCGGAGTCGAAGCGGGCTTGGCGCATCGGCGTGGCCGTCACGATCTCCTTCTTCATCACCGATCCACTCGCCGGGATGGGTGAGGACTCCTCGGGGTATGAGGCGCCCGCCCCGTTGGGCGTGCCATGGATGCAGACGCGTCCGTCATACGACCCCGACACACGGGCGCGGATGACGGCCTGGTTCGAAGGAGGCGGCACCGATCTCCTCAAGCGCTTCGATGCCGCCCTGACAGCAACCCTGGACCGCGAGGACGGATCAGACCAGCATCAGGGGTGCGCCGCGCTGCGAAGGACAATGAGTGAGGCGCTGACGTTCCCGCTCTTCCCCGCGCCTGTGGGCGCCGACGACTGGCGGCAACTGCTGACGTCGACAGCCGAGGGTTTCACGATCCAGTGTCGACCGGGGAGCCAGAACCAGACGTCCAGGAGACTGGCCGCCGACCGGTGGTACATGTCCGCCGGTACGGCCTGCGCCAGCCTCATGGGCCTGCGTCCCACGCCGTCTGCCGAGCCGACGGGTCACAGGGCACCCGGATGACTCCGGTCGCCGGAACCGGGGAAGTCACCGCGGCTCGACGTCAGAACACCCCGCCCGTCTCGTCCTGGAAGAGCTCCGTCCAGTAGTGCCAGGGCGTGTCCGGGAGGGTGCCGGTGGGGTCGAGGGTGGTCAGGGTGTGGAGCATGGCGGCGACCAGGTGGTCGTAGGCGTGGGTGGCGAGTTCGTGGTTCAGGTGGGTGTCGATCGTGCGCTCGTGGTGGATGAGCCAGAGGGTGAAGGCCAGGGTGGAGACGTCGGTGTTGAGGGGGTGGAGGGCCGCCTCGGGCTCCTGGAAGGTGAGGACCGCGCCCGTTCGGCCGTCGACCACCAGGCTGGTGTCCTCCGGCAGGCGGCCCAGGCGGATCAAGTGGTCGCAGTGGGCGGGGAGTTCCGCGAGGGGGTACTCGGGGCGTTCCTCGGTGAAGTACTCGCGGAGCGTCGGCAGCGGGACGTCCGTGTCGGCGTGGAAGAAGACCGCCTCCTCCGGCAGTCCCGTCTCGCGCAGGAAGCGGCGGGTCGGCTCGTGGGTGAGCGTCGCCGGGAAGTCGACCTCCTCGAAGCGGGCCACCCTGCCCTGCCCGAACTCCTGGTCCAGGACGCGCGCGGGGACGTCGAGGGTGAGGCCCGAGGCCGTGCCGGGGCCGGCGGCGAGGGAGAGGGGGCGGATCAGGGCGGCCGCCTTCCAGTACGGCGGGACCTCGCCGCCCGTGCCCTCCGCGAAGAGGGTGAGGAGGCGGCGGGAGGCCTCGGTCGCGGTCTGGGGGCCGTACCGGCCCGCCAGGGAGGCGAAACGGCCGCGCAGGCCCGCCAGTTCCTCGGTGACCGCGGCGAAGCGCAGCAGCGTGGCCAGGGAGGGCGCGAAGGGGCGGGCGTCGGACGGGTCGAAGAGGTAGGCCGTGGTCAGCTCGCCCGTGGCGCCGTCCAGCAGGATCGACGCGCGCTCCATGCCGGCCGGGGTGAGGAGTTCGCCGATCACCAGGCGGCCGCGCAGTTCCTCGGCCAGGCCGAAGGGGCTCCCGGCGGCGTCGGCGAGCGTGCGCAGGCCGTGGGTGCGCAGCGGGGAGAAGGTGAGCAGGTCGGTCTCGGCGGGCAGGCCGGTACCCGTGAGCAGGCCGCGGGTCGGCGAGTGCGTGACGAACCGGTCCAGCTCCGCCTCGGTCAGCGTGATCACCGGTACTTCGGCGTCGGTCGTGCTCATCGCTCCCCCGCGATCTTCCCCGTGCGTGACGGGCCGGCGCACACCGTCGTACGCGGCCCCCGGGCGGGTGCCCCCACCGCTCGGCACACTACGCCGCCCCACTGACAACGGCCCTCACGAGGGAAGACGTCGGGCGACCCGGGCTCGTTGCGCGTCCGCGAGGATCCTCTGGGTGCGCGGGCGCCGTTCCTCGACCGGGGCGGCCGGGGCGGCCGTGGGCCCGTCCGCCGACCCCGCCCCGGTGCGCGGGACGGCGCCGTGTCTCACGTGAAGTAGATCCCGCCCAGGACGACGGCCAGTGCCGCCGCCGCGAACACCAGGATTCACAGGGCCGGCCTGCCCGGGCTGGGCGGTGGTTCGTGGCGGAGCCCGTCGGGCGGCGGTGTGCTCACCGGTCGGTCACCACGGCCGCCTGCGGGCGGATCGGCAGGCGGTTGACCGGGCGGCCGGTGGCGGCGCGGACCGCGGAGGCGATCGCCGCCGGTGCCGTCACCACCGGGACCGCGCTGACCGACTTGGCGCCGAAGGGGGCCACCACGTCCCGTTCCTCGACCAGTTTCACGATCCGGATGTCGGGGGCGTCCAGGGCGGTCGGCAGGGCGTAGCCGGTGAGGTCGGGGTGGCGGATCAGGCCGCGGGGCGTACGGAGGTTCTCGGTGAGGGCGATGCCCACGCCCTGCGTGACGCCCGCCTCGATACGCGCCGCCAGCTGCGCGGGGTTCAGCACCCGGCCCACGTCCTGGGCGACCGCCAGCTCCACCACCCGGACCGAGCCCAGCTCGACGTCGACGTCCACCACCGCGCGGATCGCGCAGAACGCGAGGCCTACGAAGGCGTCGCCCTGGCCGGAGGCGTTCAGCGGCTCGGTGGGGTGCGGGCGGCACTGGGCGGTGGCCCACAGCTCCTTGCCCTCCATCGCCTCGGTGACGGTGGTCGACAGGACGCCGTCGTACGAGGTGATCTTGCCGTCGGTGATCTGGAGCAGCTCGGTGGACATGCCGAACTTGTGCGCGAGCGGCTGGAGCAGCTGCGTGCGGACCATCTTGGCGGCCCGTTCCACCGCGCCGCCGGACACCCAGGTGTGCCGGCCCCGGCAGCCCCCGCCGGCCGGCGGCTGGTCGGTGTCGACCGGGGCGACGTGGACCTCCTCGACGCCGAGGGTCTCCTGGACGATCTGCCGGGCCAGCGTGGTGAAGCCCTGGCCGGTCTCGACGGCCGCGCACAGCACGGTCGCGATGCCGTCGTGGACCTTGACGGTCGCGGTCGACACCTCGTCGGCGCCCTCCGCGCCGAGCATGTGCACCATGCCCAGGCCGTAGCCGACGCCCCGGCGCACCGCGCCCGGTTCGCCCGCGCCCTCGGGGCCGCCGGGCAGCAGCCACTCCTCCTCGGGGGTGTCCTTGGGCAGCGCCGGGAGCGGGAAGTCCCGTACCGCCTGGAGGAGTTCGGCGACCGGGGCCGGGCAGGTCACGGTCTGGCCGATCGGCAGGACGTCACCGGTGGCGAGGACGTTGCGCAGGCGCAGTTCGGCCGGGTCCAGGCCCAGCTTCTTCGCCAGCTTGTCCATCTGCGCCTCGTAGGCGGCGCACACCTGCATGGCGCCCTCGCCGCGCACGTGTCCGGAGGGCGGGTTGTTGGTGCGGACCGCCCAGCCCTCGATGAAGGCGTGGGGGACGACGTACGGGCCGCACGCGAAGGAGACGGCGGCGGCGAGCGCCTCGGCGGAGGTGTCGGCGTACGCGCCCGCGTCCAGCAGGATCTGCGCCTCCACCTTCACCAGCTTGCCCTCGGCGTCGGCGTGGTGGCGGTAGCGCAGCAGGGTGGGGTGGCGGTGGGCGTGGCCGAGGAAGGACTCCTCGCGGGTCGCCGTCAGCTTCACCGGGCAGCCGGTCTTCAGGGCGAGCAGGCCGAGCGGGAGCTGGAAGCCCTGGTCCTCGCGGTCGGCGGTGGCACCGGGCACCCCGGTGACGACGATCTTCACTCGATCGGGGGACAGGCCGTAGCAGGCGGCGGCCGTGTTGCGGTCGGTGTGCGGGTCGGTGGAGGCCAGGTACAGCTCCACCCCGCCGTCGGGGCGGGGCACGGCGAGGCCGGCCTCGGCGCCGATGGGGGCCGGGTCCGCGCGGCCGATGCGGTACTGGCCCTCGACGACGACCTCGCCGACCGCACCCGGGTCGCCGTGGTGCAGCGGGATGTGCCGGATCAGGTTGCCGTCGGGGTGCAGCGGCTCCGCCTCGAAGGCCTGCTCGGGGTCGGTGACCGGATCGAGCACCTCGTACTCGACGATGACGGCGGCGGCGGCCATCCGCGCGGTGTCCGGGTGGTCGGCGGCGACGGCGGCGATGGGCTCGCCGTGGTGGCGTACGACCTCGGAGGCGAACACCGGCCGGTCGGGCGTGCCGCGGCCGTGGCGGGGCGTGCCGGGCACGTCCTCGTGGGTGATGACGGCGCGGACGCCGGGCATCTCGCGCGCGTGGGTGGTGTCGATGGAGACGATGCGCGCGTGCGCGTGCGGGGAGCGCAGCACGGCCGCCCACAGCAGGCCCTCGGCCCACAGGTCGGCCGCGTACGGGAAGGTGCCCTCGGTCTTGGCGCGGGCGTCGGCGTGCGGCAGGGAGGCGCCGATGCCGTGCGGCAACGGCTCGGCCGCGGGGGCGGGTTCCGCGGCGGTGGTCGCGGTGCCGGCTTCGTTGCTCACGCCTGGCCTCCGTCCTGGCCGTAGTGCTGGTCCTGCGGTCCCGGCGGTGTGCCGTACCCGTCGGGTGCGCCGTACGGGTCCGACGGGTCGTACGGGTCCGACGGGTCGTACGGGTGCGAGGGATCGTACGGATGCGACGGGTCGTACGAGTCCGGCGGGTCGTACGGGTTCGGCGCCCGCGGGGTGTCGAACGCGCCCGGTGCCTCGAACGCCGACGGGTGCACGCCGCCGGAGCCGGGGCCCGCCTGGTGCGGAATGCGGGCCTCGTCCGCCTCGGAATCGCCGCCCGCGTGGGAAGCCTCGCGCTCGGCGACGACCTCCTTGACGGCCTCCAGGACGCCCCGGTAGCCCGAGCACCGGCACAGGTTGCCGCACAGGGCCTGCCGGGTCTCCAGTTCGGTCGGCGCCGGGTTGCCCTCCAGCAGGTCGTGCACGGTCATCGCCATGCCGGGCACGCAGAAACCGCACTGCACGGCACCGCACCGGGCGAGCGCGCGCTGGACGTCCGAGGGCTGACCGTCGGCGGCCAGGCCCTCGACCGTACGGACCTCGCTGCCGGCCGCGGTGACCGCCGGGACCAGGCAGGAGGCCACCAGGCGGCCGTCGACCTGCACGTTGCAGGCCCCGCACTCGCCCTGGGAGCAGCCGTCCTTGGCGCCGGCGAGACCGAGCCGTTCGCGCAGCACGTACAGCAGGGACTCGCCGATCCAGGCGTCGGTGACCGGGCGGTCGGCGCCGTTGACGCGCAGCACGTAGGAGGCGAGGGGGTGGTCGTCGTGCGGCGGCGGTTCGGACGCCTGCTCCCCGGCGTCGCCGGAGGCGTCCTCCTGCGCGCGCGGGGTCTCCTCGTCGGCGCCCGCGCCTTCCGGTACGACGGATCCGGCCGCGGGAGCGGGGTCCTCCGCGTCGCTGCCGGGGGCGTCCGGGGAGGCGGCCGGCTCGGCCGTGGCGGCCGCCGTGGCGGGCTGGGACGCGTCGGCGGGATCCGTCGGCTGTTCGGGGCCCGTGGGGCCGTCAGCGGGCCGCTCAGGGGCTTCGGCGAGGCCGTGCGAATCGGCTTCCGGCGCCGTGCCGGACTCGTCCGGCGCGACCGGTTCGGCGGACGCGACCGGTTCGGCGGACGCGGCGGGCAGGCCCGAACCGCCGGGCGTGTCGGCCTCCCCGCCGTCCCCGGCCTCCCCGGTGTGCCCGGCCTCCCCGGTGTGCCCGGCGTCGGCGTGGCCGCCGTACCCGTCCTCCGGCGCGTACCCGTCCTCCGGCGCGTACCCGTCCGCCGGGCCGTACTCCTCCCGCGGACCGTACGCGTCCGGCGTGCCGCCCTCCGGGCGGTGGCCGACGGCGGCGTCCCGGTCCGGCGCGGGGGCGGCCGGCCGGTCCTCGGGCCGGTCCCAGGTGTGGCCCGCGCCGTCCGTCGCCCAGGGCGCCGGCGCGCCGCCGGGCAGTGTGGCCGGCGGGGTGCCGCCCCACTGCTCGACCAGCGAGGACGCGGTGTACTCGCCCGACTCGTCCGGCAACTCGCCCCCGGCGACGGGGATGGACCACTGCCCGGTGACGTCGTGTCCCGGGGCGGCCGGTGCCGCGGGCTCGTCGAAGGTCCAGTGCTGGGTGGCACCGGGCTGGTACGTGAACCGGTCGTCCGCGGTCGGCGGCTGGGCCGGCGCGGCGTTCGGGTCGGGCCACCGGGCGCCGTCGTCGGGCGCGGGCCAGGTGGCGCCGTCGGTGTGCGTGGCCGTTATCTGCGGCGGCACGTAGCCGTGGCCGGGCGCGGCCAGCGGGCTGTCACCGGACAGCAGGGCGTCGATGCCGCCCTCGGGGAGTTCGACGAAGGCCGTGGCTCCGTCGTCGTAGTCGCCCTGGGGCAGCGGGTTCCAGCGTCCGCCGCCCCGGGGGGTGCCCTCTCCGTGCTGGTCGTCGGTCACGACAGCGCCCTCCCCAGTGCTCGTCGGGCCAGCGCGGCGACGGTGCGCCGCAGGTGCAGTACGGCGGGCGGAAGCGGGGTCACCGATCCGTCGGGCTCGGGGGCCGGGTCGGGGATGCAGGCCGCGGCGACGTACTCCCCGAAGGCGTGCAGGGCCTCCGGGACGAGGGCGCGGTCGTTGTCCCAGTCGATCAGCTGGGCGACCCACTGCTCGGCCTCCAGGGGCCTGAGCGGCATCGGCGCTATGGCCCCCACGGCGCAGCGCACGCCGCGCCGGGCCGGGTCGAGGACGAGCGCCACGGAGGCCAGCGCGCGGCCCGGTCCGGTGCGGCCGGTCGCCTTCAGGAAGACCTGCGGGGCGTGCAGCAGCGGTACGCGCACGTAGCCGATGAGTTCGCCGCCGCGCAGCATCTCCACGCCGGCCAGCAGGTGCGACACCGGGATCTCCCGGCGGGCCCCGCCCGGGCCCGCGATGATCAGCGTCGCCTCCAGGGCGGCCAGCACCGGCAGCGCGTCCCCGGTGGGGGCGGCCGAGGCGATGTTGCCGCCCAGGGTGCCCGCGTTGCGGATGTGCGGCGGTCCCGCGGCGCGCGCGGCGGCGGCGAGCGCCGGGATCAGGGCCGCGAAGTCGGGGCGGCCCATGCGTGCGTGCGTGAGGCCGGCGCCGAGCAGCGCGTGGCCGTCCTGGTACTGCCAGCCGCGGATCTCGCTGATCCGGCCGAGGCCGACCAGTGCGGCGGGCCGGAGCTGGCCGGAGTTGACGGCGGCCATCAGGTCGGTGCCGCCCGCCACGGGGACGGCGGTGGGCATGGCGGTGAGGGCCGCCACGGCCTCGTCCAGTGTCGTGGGCAAGGTGACGGCCTGCGCCGCCTGCGGTGCGTGCGTGGTCAAACCGGCTGCCCCTTCCCGCTGCCCCACATGGTCCCGCCTGTGTTGCCGTACGGTACGTGCTGACAGGGCGGACGACGCAACTCTGGCACATCTTCGCAAGGCCTGAACGCGGGGGTCCGCTAGGAGGCATTCGCCCATCTCACCGGGGAGATGGTCCGTTTTCGTACGGCATCACCGGTGCGCGCGGATTGCCACTCTTCGGTGATGCTGCCGGGGTTTTTCCGTTCGCTCTTCGGGGCGGCCCGGCACGGTCACCGGTTCGGGGGCGGTCCCTCGACCGGGCGGCCGGGCACGCCGGGGCGGCGCTGCCAGGGGCGGGGTCCGGTGGGCGGCCGGTAGGCGACACCGAGGGCGTCAAGCCGCCGGTAGTGGGCGGTCATCCGGCGTTCGAAGCCGGCGTAGTCGCGCTCGGCCGGGGCGGGCAGCGGGCTCCAGGCGACCTCGGCGAAGGCCGCGAGGCGGGGGAAGGCCTGGTAGTCCACGCGCGCGCTGTCCTCCAGCACCTCCGTCCACACGTTGGCCTGGGTGCCCAGCACGTGCCGGGCCTCCGCCTCGGTGAGTCCCTCCGGGACGGGCTCGAACCGGTAGACGTCCTCCAGGGTGCGCACGAAACCGATCGGTACGGGCTCGTCCTCGCCCGGGGCCTGACGGTGGTCCAGGTACACGTACTGCTCCGGGCACATGACCACGTCGTGGCCGGCCCGCGCGGCGGCGATCCCGCCCGCGTAGCCGCGCCAGGAGGAGACGGCCGCACCGGGTGCGAGCCCGCCCTCCAGGATCTCGTCCCAGCCGATGAGGCGGCGCCCGCGCGCGGCGAGCCAGGCGTCGAAGTGGCCGATGAACCAGGACTGCAGCTCGTTCTCGTCGGCGAGGCCGAGGTCCGCGATCCGGGTCTTGGCGGTGACGGACTCGGTCCACTGCTCCTTGCGGCACTCGTCGCCGCCGACGTGGACGAACGGCGAGAACTCGGCGGCGTCCGCCGGGAACAGCTCCAGGACCTCCTCGAACACCCCCTCGTAGAAGCGCAGGGTGGTGTCGGTGGGGGCCAGTACGTTGGACGAGATGCCCCAGGTGTCCCACACGGAGAGGGCGGTGGTGTCGACGACGTCGGTGTTGCCGAGTTCGGGGTACGCGGCGATGGCGGCCTGCGAGTGGCCCGGTACGTCGATCTCGGGGACGACGCTGATGTGCCGCTCGGCGGCGTAGGCGACGATCTCCCGGATGTCGTCGTGGGTGTAGTACCCGCCGTGGGGTTTGTCGTCCCACAGCGGCGAGGCGCGGTGGCCGAATTTCGTCCGTGTGCGCCAGGAGGCGATCTCGGTCAGTCGCGGATAGCGCTCGATCTCGATGCGCCAGCCCTGGTCGTCCGTCAGGTGCAGGTGCAGGACGTTGAGTTTGTGCGCGGCCATCAGGTCGAGGTAGCGCAGCACGCCCTCCTTGGGCATGAAGTGCCGGGCGACGTCGAGCAGGAGGCCGCGCCAGCGGAACCGGGGCGCGTCCTCGACGACCCGGGGCGGGACGCCGAGGGCGGTGCCCGGGCGGACGGGGGCGCGCCGGAAGGCGTCGGGGCCGAGCAGCTGGCGCAGGGTCTGCGCGCCCCAGAACACGCCCGCGGGTCCGCCGCCGCGGATCTCCACGCCCTGCCCGGCGGCCGCGCTCAGCCGGTACGCCTCGGGCGCGAGGGTGTCGTCCAGCAGCAGCCGTACGCCGTCGCGGGCGTCCCGTGGCCCGGGGCGCAGCGGCAGGCCCAGGGCGGCGCCGAGGGTGGCGCGCAGCCAGCGCTCGGTGCGTTCCGTGCCGGGGCCGGCCCACAGCGTGGTGCCGTCGTCGAGCGGCACACCGGGTCCCGCCGGTACGTCGACGGCGCGCGGCGCCGGAATCAGTTCCACGACATCAGCCCCTCACCGCGTCGCACTGCATGCAACGCGCCCGTCGCCCTGCGCAACACACGTCCGACGTATCAGAAGGCTAGGGACTGGACCGAGGCCTCACAAGAGGTCTGGACCATGTGGCGGCCGGGAAACGCGAAGATCCCCGGGACGTGCCGGACGCACGTCCCGGGGATCCCACCGCCGGCGGGCAGGCCGGTGACCTACTTCTTGTCGCCGCCCTTGCCCTCGTCGCCGCCGCTGCCCATGGACTCGTAGATCTCCTTGCACATGGGACAGACGGGGTACTTCTTCGGGTCGCGGCCCGGCACCCAGACCTTGCCGCACAGCGCCACGACGGGGGTCCCGTCGAGGGCGCTCGCCATGATCTTGTCCTTCTGGACGTAGTGGGCGAAGCGCTCGTGGTCGCCGTCGCCGTGGGACACCTGCGGCGTCGGCTCTACGAGGGTCCCCGTACCAGTCCCGCGCTCGGGCTCGAGAGTGCTCATATCAGCAAGAGTACTGAAGCTCACAGGCATCAGTTGAGCGAAGGGTCGTCCGGATACGTGGCCACCATCGCCAGTTCGTTGCGCTGGCGGCGCAGCACCTCGCGCCAGAGTCTCTCCGGGGCCGGCGAGGACACGTCACCCGGTTCGGACTCCACGACGTACCAGGCGCCCTCCACCAGCTCGTCCTCCAGCTGGCCCGGGCCCCAGCCGGCGTACCCGGCGAAGATCCGCAGGCTGCCCACGGCCGAGGCGAGCAGTTCCGGCGGTGCCTCCAGGTCGACCAGGCCGATCGCGCCGTACACCCGCCGCCAGCCGAGGGGGGCCCGGTCACCGTCGGCGCCGCCCGGGATGACCGCCACGCCCAGCGCCGAGTCCAGCGACACCGGCCCGCCCTGGAAGACCACACCGGGCTCGCCGGCGAGCTCGGCCCAGTCCTCCAGGATGTCGCCGACGACCACCGGAGTGGGGCGGTTGAGCACGACACCGAGGGAACCCTCCTCGTCGTGGTCGAGGAGGAGCACCACCGCACGGTCGAAGTTCGGGTCCGCCAGGGCGGGGGTAGCCACGAGCAGCCGCCCTGTGAGCGAGGACACCTCGGTCATGCCAGACATGATCCCGCATCTTCCCCGGGTGTGGGGACCCAATCGGGCGCACCGGAGTGAAGGCTGCTCAGGGCGCATCGAAGCCGAGGGGCGCACACCCGGGAGGCCGGTGACCGCATGTGCCCGATAGGGAACGGTTCGTGTTGTGACACACCTATGACGCGACTGGGCGGTCCTCGGGCTTACGGACGGGGGGTGATCGGCGATTACCCTGTCTTCCCGGCCCCTGCGCACAGTGATCGGCCGGCCCCTGACCAACTCATCGGAACGCGAGATTCATGACCGTCAACGACGATGTCCTGCTTGTCCACGGCGGAACCCCGCTGGAGGGCGAGATCCGTGTCCGCGGTGCGAAGAACCTCGTACCGAAGGCCATGGTCGCCGCCCTGCTGGGCGGCGAACCGAGCCGACTGCGCAATGTTCCGGACATCCGTGACGTGCGGGTCGTCCGCGGCCTGCTCCAGCTGCACGGGGTGACGGTCCGTCCGGGCGAGGAGCCCGGCGAGCTGGTGCTGGACCCGACGCGGGTCGAGAGCGCCAACGTGGCCGACATCGATGCCCACGCGGGTTCCAGCCGGATCCCGATCCTCTTCTGCGGTCCGCTGCTGCACCGCCTCGGCCACGCGTTCATCCCGGGCCTCGGCGGCTGCGACATCGGCGGCCGGCCCATCGACTTCCACTTCGACGTGCTGCGGCAGTTCGGCGCGGTCATCGAGAAGCGGGCGGACGGCCAGTACCTGGAGGCCCCGCAGCGGCTGCGCGGTACCAAGATCCGGCTGCCGTACCCGTCCGTCGGCGCGACCGAGCAGGTGCTGCTGACGGCCGTACTGGCCGAAGGCGTCACGGAGTTGTCCAACGCGGCCGTCGAGCCGGAGATCGAGGACCTCATCTGCGTGCTGCAGAAGATGGGCGCGATCATCGCGATGGACACCGACCGCACGATCCGCATCACGGGCGTGGACAAGCTCGGCGGTTACACCCACCAGGCCCTTCCCGACCGCCTGGAGGCCGCCTCCTGGGCCTCCGCGGCCCTCGCGACCCACGGCAACATCTACGTCCGCGGCGCCCAGCAGCGCTCGATGATGACGTTCCTGAACACCTACCGGAAGGTGGGCGGTGCCTTCGAGATCGACGACGAGGGCATCCGCTTCTGGCACCCCGGCGGGCAGTTGAAGTCCATCGCGCTGGAGACGGACGTGCACCCCGGTTTCCAGACCGACTGGCAGCAGCCGCTGGTGGTGGCCCTCACCCAGGCCACGGGGCTGTCCATCATCCACGAGACGGTGTACGAGTCCCGGCTGGGCTTCACCTCCGCGCTGAACCAGATGGGCGCGCACATCCAGCTCTACCGCGAGTGCCTGGGCGGCTCCGCCTGCCGCTTCGGCGCGCGCAACTTCCTGCACTCCGCGGTCGTCTCGGGCCCCACCAAGCTCCAGGGCTCCGACCTGGTCATCCCGGACCTGCGCGGCGGCTTCTCGTACCTCATCGCGGCCCTGGCCGCCGAGGGCACGTCCCGCGTCCACGGCATCGACCTGATCAACCGCGGCTACGAGAACTTCATGGAGAAGCTCGTGGAACTGGGCGCGAAGGTCGAACTGCCGGGCAAGGCGCTCGGCTAGGCGCCACGAACGGCAAACGCCACGAACGGCAAAAGGGCGGCCCCCCTCGACGGGGGCCGCCCTTTCGACGTCTTCAACCGATTCGCGCCCGAAGGGGCGCGGGGAACTGCGCGACCAGCCACGACCGGCCCGCAGTCACCCACCGCTCCATGCCACGGCGCGTCAGGGGGACGGCGCCTGAAAGCGGAGCGATTACTTGCCCTTGGCGGCTTCCTTGAGCTTGGAGCCCGCGGTGACCTTCACGCTGTAGCCGGCCGGGATGTTGATGGGCTCGCCGGTCTGCGGGTTGCGCGCGGTGCGAGCGGCACGGTGGGTGCGCTCGAAGGTCAGGAAGCCGGGGATGGTGACCTTCTCGTCGCCCTTGGCGACGATCTCGCCGACGGTCTCGGCGAACGCGGCCAGCACGGCGTCGGCGTCCTTGCGGGTCACCTCGGCACGGTCGGCCAGCGCGGCCACCAGCTCACTGCGGTTCATGTTGTTACTCCCGTGTATTTCTTGCCGTTGGGGTGTGCCACGCGGCGGAGCCGCCCGAGGCACTGCGATGCCGATGCGCTCGCGCCCTTGGGGGTGCCCCCGGGGACTGTGTCCCTGGGGGAGCATCCTGCCCCTACCTGCGGCGGGAAAGCCAATCCGGCACCCGTAGGAGTCGTGAGAACACCCTGGGGAGTCACACGAAAAGCGCCCGCTCGGCCGTCACCCTAGAGCGCGCCCGGCACCTGGTCGTTCCACGACGCGCCGGTGCGGGGGCTGCCGTGGTGATGTTCACAGCCCCCTGCACACTACGACACGCCGTGCTCAGGCCGTCGCGCCGGCCGCCTTGGCGGCCTCGCGGACCGCTCCGGCGACCGCGCCCGCGACCTTGTCGTTGAAGACGCTGGGGATGATGTAGTTCGGGTTCAGCTCGTCCTCGGTGACCACGTCGGCGAGGGCCTTCGCGGCAGCGAGCATCATCTCGGTGTTCACCGTGCGGGACTGGGCGTCCAGCAGGCCGCGGAAGACACCCGGGAAGACCAGCACGTTGTTGATCTGGTTCGGGAAGTCCGAGCGGCCGGTGGCCACGACGGCCGCCGTCTGCCGGGCGATCGCCGGCTCGACCTCGGGGTCCGGGTTCGCGAGCGCGAACACGATGGCGCCCTCGGCCATGGCGGCCACGTCCGCCCCGTCCAGGACGTTCGGGGCGGAGACGCCGATGAAGACGTCGGCGCCGCGCACGGCCTCCTTCAGGGTGCCGGTGAGGCCCTCGGGGTTGGTGTTGTCGGCGATCCAGCGCAGCGGCGAGTCGGCCGGGGCGTTCACCAGGTCCTCGCGGCCGGCGTGGACGACACCGTGGATGTCGGCGACGACGGCGTTCTTCACGCCGGCGGCGATGAGCAGCTTGAGGATGGCCGTACCGGCCGCGCCGGCGCCGGACATGACCACCCGGATGTTCTCGATGGCCTTGCCCGTGACGCGCAGGGCGTTGGTCAGGGAGGCGAGCACGACGATGGCGGTGCCGTGCTGGTCGTCGTGGAAGACGGGGATGTCGAGGGCCTCGCGCAGCCGGGCCTCGATCTCGAAGCAGCGCGGCGCGGAGATGTCCTCCAGGTTGATGCCGGCGAAGCCGGGGGCGATCGCCTTGACGATCTCCACGATGGCGTCGGTGTCCTGGGTGTCCAGGCAGATCGGCCAGGCGTCGATGCCGGCGAAGCGCTTGAAGAGGGCCGCCTTGCCCTCCATGACGGGCAGCGCGGCCTTGGGGCCGATGTTGCCGAGGCCGAGCACGGCGGAGCCGTCCGTCACGACCGCAACGGAGTTGCGCTTGATGGTGAGGCGGCGGGCGTCCTCGGGGTTCTCGGCGATGGCCATGCAGACGCGGGCCACGCCGGGCGTGTAGACCATGGAGAGGTCGTCACGGTTGCGGATGGGGTGCTTCGACGCCATCTCGATCTTGCCGCCGAGGTGCATCAGGAACGTACGGTCCGAGACCTTGCCCAGCGTGACGCCCTCGATGCCGCGCAGCTTCTCGACGATCTCCTCGGCGTGGGCCGTGGAGGTGGCCGCGATGGTGACGTCGATACGGAGCTTCTCGTGACCGGACGCGGTGACGTCGAGGCCGGTCACCGAGCCTCCGGAGGACTCCACGGCGTTGGTGAGCTGCGAGACGGCGGTTCCGCTCGCGGGCACCTCCAGCCGGATCGTCATCGAGTAGGAGACGCTGGGCGCCGTTGCCATGGCCGACTTCCTCTGCTTTCACCGTGTCGCGAGTTGTGCCGTCCGATCGTCGCACCTACCGCGGAGTACGCGGTAGTCGCCCCGGATTGCGGACGTTGTGTTCATGAGCGGTGCCTGGTTTCGGAAAACCACTTCCACCATACGAGAAACGATCAGGCAAAGAAAGAGACCCACGTCACGATCGTGACGTGGGTCTCTCCTTCGTTCATGACACCGACCCGCCATGCTCGCCTCGCGGCAAGTGGTCCCTCTGAGGGACGAAGGTTGGGCCCGGGGGCTTGGATCGGGCCGGTGCCACACCCAGGCTAACAAAAGGATCCGGCAAGGCCATTCCCGTGCCGCGACCTCAGTCCCGGAGCAGGTCCGGGACCCCCGCCGCGTCCGGTTCGTCCCGCTCCCCCGACACCACCGTGAGCTGCTGGGTGGCCCGGGTCAGCGCCACGTACAGCACGCGCAGGCCGGCCGGCGACTCGTCGGCGATCTCCGCGGGCGAGACGACGACCGTCGCGTCGTACTCCAGGCCCTTGGCCTCCAGGCTGCCCAGGGCCACCACGCGGTCGCCGAGCCTGGCCAGCCAGCGCCGGGCCTCCTCGCGCCGGTTCATCGCGACGACCACGCCGACCGTGCCGTCCACCCGGTCCAGCAGTCGCTCGGCCTCCGCGCGCACGGTCCGCTCCAGGGAGTCCCGCACGACCGTGAAACGCGGCTCGACCCCGGTGGACCGCACGGCGGACGGCGCCTCGGAGCCGGGCATGGCGAGCGCGAGCACCCTGGCGGCCAGCTCGGCGATCTCGGCCGGGTTGCGGTAGTTGACGGTGAGCTGGAAGCGGCGCCGGGGCCGGGTGCCGAGGGCCTCGTCGCGGGCCTCGGCCGCCTCGTCCGGGTCGGACCAGGAGGACTGCGCCGGGTCGCCGACGACCGTCCAGGTGGCGTGCCGGCCGCGGCGGCCGACCATGCGCCACTGCATCGGCGTGAGGTCCTGCGCCTCGTCCACGATGACGTGCGCGTACTCGGTGCGCTCCTGCGCCAGCCGCTCGGCCCGCTCGCGCTGGGTCTCCTCGCGCACCGGCATCAGCTCCTCCAGGCCGGTGAGCTGGTCCAGCGGATCGAGTTCGCGCTTCTTGCGGGGGCGGGCCGGGGCGCCGAGGATCGCCTGGAGCTCGTCGAGCATGGCGATGTCGTGCACGGAGTGGCCGTCCCGGCGCAGCGAGCGGGCGACCTTGCGGACCTCGCCGGGGTTGAGGATCCGCCGGGCCCAGCGGCCCAGCCGCTTCTCGTCGGCCATCGCGGCGAGCACGGCCCCCGGGGTCAGCTCGGGCCACCAGGCGTCCAGGAACGCGATGAAGGAATCCTCGCCGGTGACGTCCTCGTCGAAGGACGAGCGCAGCTCGGCGGCCAGCTCCGGGTCGGTGTGCCGGGCGGCGCCGCCGGACTTGGCCCACAGGGCGTCCAGCAGCAGCTTGCGGGCGCGCGGGCGGAGCAGGTTGACCGGCGCGGTGCCGCCGAGGGCGGTACGGCGGATACGTTCCAGCTCGTCGGCCTCCAGTTCGAGCCGGCGCCCGAAGGCGACGACCCGGAGCCGGGCGGGCGGGCCGGTGACCGTCTCCCCCTCCGGTGCGGCCGGGCCCAGCTCCAGGGCCCCCCGGGCGGCCTTGCGCAGTACCTTCAGCATCCGATACGAGCCCTTGGCGCGGGCCACGGCCGGGGAGTCGTACAGGGTGGCCTCCGCGCCGTCGACCAGCGAGCCGATCGCGCGGATCGCGACCTGGCCCTCCTCGCCCAGCGAGGGCAGCACGCCCTCGGTGTAGGCGACGAGCAGCGGGGTCGGCGAGACGATCAGGATGCCGCCCGCGTAGCGTCTGCGGTCCTGGTAGAGCAGGTAGGCGGCGCGGTGCAGGGCGACGGCGGTCTTCCCGGTGCCCGGACCGCCCTCCACGTAGGTGATGGAGGCGGCGGGGGCCCGGATGACCAGGTCCTGCTCGGCCTGGATGGACGAGACGATGTCCCGCATGGTGTGGCTGCGGGCCTGGCCCAGGGCGGCCATCAGGGCGCCGTCGCCGATGACGGGCAGCTCGCTGCCGTCGAGGAAGGCCTGCAGCTCCGGCCGCATCAGGTCGTCCTCGACGCCGAGCACCCGGCGCCCCTTGGAGCGGATGACCCGGCGCCGTACCACCCGGCCCGGGTCCACGGGCGTGGCCCGGTAGAAGGGGGCGGCGGCGGGCGCGCGCCAGTCGATGACCAGCGGGGAGTAGTCCTCGTCGAGGACGCCGATACGTCCGATGTGCAGGGTCTCGGCGATGTCGGCGGTGTTGTCGGACCGCACCGCGCCCTCGGCCGGCTCCACGGCCGTGTAGGCCCCGTCGGGACCCTTCTTGCCGTCCTTGCCGAGGAGCAGGTCGATCCGCCCGAAGAGGAAGTCCTCGAACTCGTTGTTCAGCCGGTTGAGGTGGACGCCGGCCCGGAAGACCTGCGCGTCCCGCTCGGCGAGTGCGCCCGGGGTGCCGACCTGGCCGCGTTGGGCCGCGTCGTGCATCAGGAACTCGGCCTCGTGGATCTTCTCTTCCAGCCGCCGGTAGACCCGGTCCAGGTGTTCCTGTTCGACGCCGATCTCCCGGTCACGGACGGAATCGGGTGCGTCCTGTACCGAGCCGACCGCGGACTGCTGAACCTGAGCGGCCACCTGGCCCCCTTCTGACGTGCTGGGCAGCCGTCAACCGTACGCGAAGGGGGCCCGTCGAAGCTACGTCGGCTACGCGTCCACCTGGACCAGCTTCTTGCCCTCGAAGGTCACCACCTCGAAGTGGTCGATCTCGTTGGGCTGGAAGGCGGCGGCCCCGCCGATGTACAGCGGCTGCTTCGACTGCTCGGTCGTGGCGTCCGGGATGCCGTAACCCCAGTTCGGCACCGACCACGACGACATGGTGACGCGCTGCCCGTTCTTGGCGACCAGCACCAGGGAGCACTTCAGCGGGCCCTTGACGTTCTTCAGTTCCAGGACCGCCTGCGTGCCCCAGTCCTTCTGCGCCGTGGCGACGGTCGCGCTGACGTGGGTCGACGCGTCCGTGGCGGACTTCTTGTCGGACATGGTCCGGAAGGTCGCCTGGGCCGGCGTGGCGGTGACCTGCCCGCCCGAGTCCGAGCCGCCGTTCACCGCGACCGCGGCCAGCGGTCCGGCGATGATCAGCGCGGCCGCCGCGGCGATCATGTAGAAGCTGCGCCGGCGCTTCTGGGCACGCTTCTCGGCGACCTCGTCGACCAGCTTCTCCACCAGCCGCGGGCTGGGCTTGGCGGACAGCGACTCGCCGATCGCGGGCGTGCTGCCGGAGCCGGGCAGGTCGGCGAGCGCGGCGAGCATCGGCTCCATTCCGGCCAGCTCGTCCAACTGCTGGGCGCACCACTCGCAGCCGGCGAGGTGCGCTTCGAAAGCGGTTGCCTCGGCGTCGTCGAGAATCCCGAGGGCGTAGGCGCCGACGGTCTCGTGCTCGCTCGGCACCGAAGATCCCTGACTGGGGTTCATGGGCCCAGACATACCCGGACCAGCCGGTCCGAATCCCTGCATCCCCCCGTACCCGTTGCTCATCACGCCGTCACCCCCCGCTCCTCCAGTGCCAGCTTCATCGACCGCAGGGCGTAGAACACCCGGGAACGGACCGTTCCGCTCGGTATGCCCAGTGTTTCGGCCGCCTCATTGACGGTACGCCCCTTGAAGTACGTCTCGACGAGCACCTCCCGGTGGGCCGGGGTCAGGTCGTCGAGCGCGTCCGACAGCGTCATCAGCCACAGCGCCTTGTCGATCTCGTCCTCCGCGGGGATGACCTCCAGCGGCGACGGATCGACCTCCTGCGGCCGGGCCTGCCGGCTGCGGTGGCCGTCGATGACGATGCGGCGCGCGACCGTCACCAGCCAGGGGCGTACCGAACCGGTCGCCCGATTGAGCTGACCGGCGTTCTTCCAGGCACGGATGAGCGTTTCCTGCACGACGTCCTCGGCACGCTGCCGGTCACCGGCGACCAGCCGCAGGACATACGCCAGCAGGGGCCCCGCGTGCTCCCGGTACAGGGCACGCATCAGCTCCTCGTCGGGTTCGGACGGCTGCGATGAGGACATGCGATGTCGGGCCCTCGCTCCACGTTCATTGGCCACGGCCGCATCCTTGCGCACGCCCACCTCCGGTGTCCGGGGGTTCCCCCAGTCGGTCGCTCGCCCACCTGTACGGACCCCGGTGCGCGAGTGTTCAAACCGGAGTGACAGATTTCTCTGGAGTGACGTGACGAGCGGGACATGGGCGCACATTCCCACCGCATGATCTTTACATTTCCGACACATCGCCGGAGGCGACTCACGATGCCCGTGTACAGGGCACCGAAAACCCGGTGTTACGGAAATCACTCCCGCCTCAGGCGCGTGCCAGCGCCGCCCGCCGCCGGTGCCGGGCCACCCGCTCCCGGTTCCCGCACACCTCGCTGGAGCACCAGCGCCGGCGCCGGCCGCGGGAGGTGTCGAGGTAGACCAGCGGGCAGTTGTCCCCTTCGCACTCCCGCAGGGCGGCCCGCGCGACCGGATCGGTGAGCAGCTCCACGGCGTCCCGGGCGACGACGGCGAGCAGGGCGGCACAGCCGGGCGGCCCGGCCAACTCCCGTACGAGACGGCCGTCCTCCCCGCGTACGGCGAGGGGCGCCGGGGTCGCGGCCCGCGCGACCTCGTTCACCCGGGCCAGCGCCCGCCCGTACGCCGGCGCCTCCACCCCCTGCGTCCCCCGCACCAACAGCCCCACGTGCCCCCGAAGTTCCCGGAAACCCGTCAGCCAGGAGTCGTCGGCGTGCCCGAGCGCCGTACCGCCGGGGACGAGCCCGGCGCCGGCGATCCACGCGCACAACGCGCCGACGCCGTCCAGCCGTTCGCCCGGATGCGTGGTGGCGAGGAGATCCAGACACACCCGTCCGGCGTCGAACCGCGGCTCGTGCGCGGAGGGGGCGCTCCCGAGTGCCATGTGCCAGTCACCGCCTAGGCAGGAACCGTGCGGGGTCTCCCCCACAGTGCCCGCGCGGAGGGAACACCGGAACCCCTCGTGCCGCACCGGCCCCGAACCGTCGGTCACAGGGGGCGGGCGGCCCGCCTCACCGGCGGGTCCCCGGCCGAGTGAGAGCAACGTTCCCTTCCGGTCACCCGCTGCCACAGGGCGGAAACCCGGCCTCCCTACCTTCGGGCTCAGTCAGTGGTCGGCAGACCGAGCAGCCGGAGCACCGTGGAGGCGTGATGACACCCCCAGCCCCAACCCGTCGCAGTGGCCGCTGGATCGAGCGCTGGGATCCGGAGGACGAGGAATTCTGGCAGGCGACCGGGGAACGGATCGCCCGCCGGAACCTGTGGTTCTCCGTGCTCTCCGAGCACATCGGCTTCTCCGTCTGGACCCTGTGGTCCGTGCTGGTGCTGTTCATGGGCCCGGAGTACGGCCTCACCCCGGCCGACAAGTTCCTGCTGACCTCGATGGTCACCCTGGTCGGCGCGGTGGTCCGGGTGCCGTACACCTTCGCCGTGGCCGTCTTCGGCGGCCGCAACTGGACGATCGTCTCCGCCGGCCTGCTGCTGATCCCGACCGTCGCCGCGTTCACGGTGATGGAGCCGGGGACGTCGTACTCCACCTTCCTCCTGGTGGGCCTGCTGGCCGGCATCGGCGGCGGCAACTTCGCCTCCTCCATGACCAACATCAACGCCTTCTTCCCGCTGCGGAAGAAGGGCTGGGCGCTCGGGCTCAACGCGGGCGGCGGCAACATCGGCGTGCCCGTCATCCAGCTCATCGCGCTCGCCATCATCGGCGCGAGCGGCGGCCCGCGCGTGCTGCTCGGGATCTACATCCCGCTGATCGTCGTGGCCGCCGTCATGGCCGCGCTGTTCATGGACAACCTGGCCTCGGTGAAGAACGACACCGGCGCGGCCAAGGACGCCGCCCGGGACGCCCACACCTGGATCATGGCCTTCCTCTACATCGGCACCTTCGGCTCCTTCATCGGCTACAGCTTCGCCTTCGGCCAGGTGCTGACGAACGGGTTCGGCCGGACCCCGCTGCAGGCCGCCTACCTCACCTTCATCGGCCCGCTGCTCGGCTCCCTGATCCGCCCCCTCGGCGGCTGGCTCGCCGACCGCTACGGCGGCGCCCGCATCACCCTGTGGAACTACGTCGGCATGGCCGCCGCCACCGCCGTCCTCGTCGTGGCCAGCATGCAGAAGTCGCTGGCGCTGTTCGTGTCCGTCTTCGTCGTCCTGTTCGTGCTGAGCGGGCTCGGCAACGGGTCGACGTTCAAGATGATCCCCGGCATCTTCCAGGCCAAGGCGCTGGCCAAGGGCCTGGAGGGCGAGGCCGCCGTCGCCCACGGCCGGCGGCTGTCCGGCGCGTCCATGGGCCTGATCGGCGCGGTCGGCGCGCTCGGCGGTGTCGGCATCAACCTCGCCTTCCGCCAGTCCTTCCTCTCCTACGGCTCCGGGACCGGCGCGTTCGTCGCCTTCCTCGCCTACTACGGTGTCTGCTTCGCGGTGACCTGGGCCGTATACCTTCGCCGCCCGGCCGGCCAGGTCACGGCAACGGCGGCCGCTTCACAGGAGAAGACCCAGCTCAGCTATGCCGAGGTGTGACGTAACACCGGTGACATCAAGCCGAACCGAGCCTGTCACGCTTCGTTGACAGGCTCGTTCGGCGTGCCGGTCAGCTAGGAGAGCCCCATGTACGACGAAGAGCAGCAACCCGAGCACGGCCCCCTCGCCGGGTTCACGGTGGGCGTCACCGCCGCGCGCCGGGCCGAGGAACTGGGCGCCCTGCTCCAGCGGCGCGGCGCCACCGTCCTGCACGCCCCCGCACTGCGCATCGTGCCGCTCGCGGACGACGGCGAACTGCTCGCCGCCACGAAGGAGATCATCGACCAGGTGCCGGACGTGGTCGTGGCCACCACCGCGATCGGCTTCCGCGGCTGGATCGAGGCCGCCGACGGCTGGGGCCTCGGCGAGCAGCTCCTCGACCGGCTGCGCGGGGTACGGCTGCTGGCGCGCGGCCCGAAGGTCAAGGGCGCGATCCGCGCGGCCGGCCTCAACGAGGAGTGGTCGCCCTCCTCGGAATCCCTGGCCGAGGTCCTCGACCGGCTGCTGGAGGAGGGCGTCGACGGCGACCGCATCGCCGTACAGCTGCACGGCGAACCGCTCCCCGGCTTCGTCGAGTCGCTGCGGGCCGCCGGGGCGGAGGTCGTTCCGGTCCCGGTCTACCGCTGGATGCCGCCCGAGGACCTCAGCCCCCTGGACCGCCTCCTGGACGCGGCCGTCAGCCGCGGCCTGGACGCCCTCACCTTCACCAGCGCCCCCGCCGCCGCCTCGCTCCTCTCCCGAGCGGAGGACCGCGGCCTGCTGGACGAGCTGCTGTCGGCCCTGGTCCACGACGTCCTGCCGACCTGCGTCGGCCCCGTCACCGCGATCCCCCTCCAGGCCCGCGGGGTGGAGACCGTCCAGCCGGAACGGTTCCGCCTGGGCCCCCTGGTCCAGCTCCTGTGCCAGGAACTCCCGGCCCGGGCCCGCTCCCTGCCCGTCGCCGGCCACCGGGTGGAGATCCGCGGCCACGCGGTCCTGGTGGACGGCGAGCTCAAGCCGGTCCCGCCGGCCGGCATGTCCCTCCTGCGCGCCCTCTCCCGCCGCCCCGGCTGGGTGGTGGCCCGCGCCGACCTGCTCCGCGCGCTGCCGGGCGCGGGCCGCGACGAGCACGCCGTCGAAACCGCGATGGCCCGCCTCCGCACGGCCCTCGGCGCTCCGAAGCTGATCCAGACGGTCGTGAAGCGGGGGTACCGCCTGGCACTGGATCCGGCGGCGGACGCGAAGTACGCGGACGCGTGAGGCGGCACCCGGGCTCTGCTCACAGGTAGGTGGCCTGGTGGACGTACAGGCACTCGTGCCTCGGGACGATCAAATAGAGGAAGAACCCGCCGGGGACGTGCGAGACGTTCCCCTTCGGGTCCGCCTCGTGGTACGAGGCACCGTCGAGGTGGAACGCGGCTGCCGCGCGGACCAGCTCGTCGGCCTGCTTCTCCACCTCGGCCACGAAGGCAGGCGGAGCGCCGCCGATGACGTACGCCTCGTCCGGGTCGTACTCCCATCGCCACGTCACGCGGACACCGCCTGCCGGGCCTCGGCCTCGACGGTGCGTAGCTCTGCCATCGCCGCACGGAACTCCGGCTCGTCCCGGCTGTCGGCGTTGTGCACGGCGACGAGGGCGGCCTGGTAGCGGGAACGCAGGTCGGGTCGCCGCTCGATCTCCACCTGTGCCTGCCAGTAGGTGAGCCAGTACTGGAGGTGGCCGATCTTGCCGTCCTGGAGGGCGGCCCCCAGGGCCTGCTCCTTATGCTGTTCCATTTCGCCCAGGCGATGCGGGGCGATGCGGGCCAGCGCTATGCGAACCGCCGCCGGGGTGCCCTCGGGGCGCGGGATCAGCTCGTGACTGTGGTCCGGTTGTGTGGTCACACCGCGGCTCCTCCGTGCGCACGTGCTCGGCTTCCTGCAACCCACCGTACTGGGCATCACGGACAGCGACGTGGCATCCGGCGCAGCGGTGCCCCGCCCACCTCGAACCACAGCAGCTTCCCCGCGCCCCGGTCCAGTGGGCTGTCCGCCAGGGACAGGCCGCCCCAGGAGTCGGCGTACTCCTGCACGAGGTGCAGTCCGCGCCCCGCTTCGGCGTCCACCGGAGCGGCCGGAACACGGTCCCAGGGCGGATCCCCGAACGGCGCCGGGGGGTTCGGCGGCCGGGACGTGGCCGCCGCTCAGCTCAGGCACCTGCTGAGCATGAGTGAACTCCCAGACGTCACCATCCGGATCATCCCCTTCGGCGAAGCGTGCTTCCACGGCACCGGCCAGGGAATCGACTACGTCGCCGGAGCGGTGCCCCAGCTCGACACGGTGCAGCTGGACACCCACCATGGCTGCGAATTCCTCGATGGAGAAGCGCAGTTGAACAAGTACCGTGCGGTGGTGGACCACATGGAGGCGAGTGCCCTCCGCCCCGAAGCGTCCCGCGACGTCATCCACCGCATCGCACAAGACCTCTGAGGAACTCCACCATGCCCGAACTGACCTGGCAGAAGTCCACCTACAGCGGCGACGCCTCCAACTGCGTCGAAATAGCCACCACCCTCACCACCATCCACATCCGCGACTCCAAAACCCCCACTATCCCCCACCTCACCCTCGCGCCCTCCACCTGGGCCGAGTTCCTGCTGTACGCGGCACGAGAAGGATCACCATCCGCCTCGCGTTGACGGTTTCCAGATGCGGAAACCACGGACCCTTGCCGAACGCCCGACGCGATGGGGACGATCAGCCCTGACAGTCATCCCGCCGGATGCGAGGAGCGCGCAGTGGTGAAACTGACACGGCTGGTGGGCGAGTGCGAGGACGGAGAGTGCCCCGCGTTATACGTCACGGACCGTGGCACCCTGGCGGTGCAGGGAGGCCTCCTGACCGACCACGGCAGGGAGGTCCCGGCACATGAAGCCGTTGTGGAAATCCCCGCCGAACTGATCTGGAAGGCTGTCCGTGACAACCTCATCTAGCCGTTCCCTGGCGGACTGGTTCACTGCATTCGAACGGGAAGCCTTTCGACTGGAGACGTTGGACGACTACAGCCAGTCGGGCGGAGTCGAGGCATACCAGGCATTTGTGGCAGGACTCGAACAGCCCGAGTCACACAAGAACGCTGCATGGCTGACGACGGTAGGCAACGCCACCGCAGCCGGCAAGCGAATGTACCGCGTGCACGTCCTGTCGCGCCCACTGACGGACTACCTACGATTCGAGTTGTCCTGGGGATACCAACGGAACATGACCGCCGGCGAGGAGTTCTTCATCCTCGACACCACCGAGCGGGACAACCCGATCCCTGAGGCACCCGACTTCTGGATGTTCGACGACAGGGCGGTCGGCGTAATGGCGTACGACGCCACCGGAAAGTATCTCGGGAGCGAATTCGTGAGCGCCGAAGACCGACTGACAGAATTCCGGTCCTACCGGGACACCGCCCTCGTGCATGCTGTGCCGTTCACGGAGTGGTGGGCACAGTACGGCGAGTGAACAAGGCTGAGCTGGGGTCCGCGCTGCGGGCGCTGCGGCAGGCATCCGGGAGACTGTCCAAGATCGAGAACGGCAGTGTCATGCCGAGCGTCGTGGACGTGGAACAGATCCTCACCGCCGTAGGGGTGTCCGAGGCGGTCAAAGCCGAGTACATGTCGGTTGCTCGGGCAGCAGCAACCGAGGCAACGGCATGGCGTCTTTACCGGCGGCTCGGCTATCACCGGAAGCAGCAGCAGATCCAGGCGGTCGAATCCCGTACGACTCTCCTCCGACTGTTTCAGCCTGCGCTTGTACCTGGCCTGTTGCAGACGCCGGAATATGCGCAGGCAGTCCTCGGACGCAAGCAGCTCACGCCGGATCAGCTCGTGCGTGCGGTAGGGGCAAGACTGGCAAGACAGAGCATTCTCTACGAGCCGGGGCGGCAGCTCCGTTTCATTGTCACAGAGCCCGTACTCCGGTGGAGAATCGTCCCGCCTCTGGTAATGGCCGGGCAGCTCGATAGGCTGGTCGCAGTTTCCCGGCTCCCGAGTGTCGACCTCCGGATTGTGCCGTTGTCAGTGCGGCAGACCGACTTCCCCAATCACTCCTTCTCGATCAAGGACGACCGCATGGTGACGGTGGAAACCGTCCATGCGGAGCTGACAGTGTCCGATCCACGAGACGTCTCTCTCTACATCGAGAAGTTCGAGAGGTTCGCAGAACAGCCGCTCCGCCGCCGGGTCGTCTGGGGCCGGCGGAGGCGGGGGCTCTGGGTGCGGAGGCCGGCGCAGAGCCTCGTTGTCGAAGCGCTCTTTGGGACCAATCCAGAGCCGTACTGGTCGACTTGGCCGCCGAGCAGTTGTGTTCGGGCCGGGATGTGTCCATCGGGGCTTATCTGGAGCGTCCCACCTATCTGTCGCTGGCCGTCGTGACCTGTTCCCCCAACCGCTCGATGCCCCCCACGCTCGCCTGCCCTGCCTCGCCGGAAGCGGGACAAGGCTCTGGAACTCCTCAAGTGGTTTGAAGAGGGCCGGTCGCGGCGGCCAGCATGATCCACATGAAGGGATTCGCAGGATTCGCCAAGCGGCAGGACCTCGTACTGGTCATCCGGGACTCCGACCTCGTCGCGGCGGCGCTGCGCGAGGCGTTGGACGGGGCCTCGGAGGAGGAGCGGGCCGGGCTGGAGCGGGCGGTCGCCATCGTCGGGGAGATCGCCGGCGCCAGCGAGGGGCGGCTTCGGGCCGACTGGGTCCGCGCCCGGCTGGCCGACGTCGGATTCACCGGGGACATCACCTCCGTCGCCGCCATCAAGGCGCTGCGGCAGGCCGAGCCGGGGCTCAGTCTGCTGGCCGCGGTGCAGTTGCAGAAGGAAGCGGTGGCCCACCCGGAGTAGGAGCCGGTGGTGCCGCCACCGCGCCCGTGCGGCGGAGCTTCTGCCAGCGCAACCGGCCGCCGGTCAGGGCGGTGATCCACGACTGGAGCAGGACGACGTACATGAGCTGGCGGTAGAGGAGCTGCTGGAGCGGGAGGGACAGGAGCGGGGTGAGAGGTTCGCGGTCGAGGCGGAAGGCGTAGGCCGCGCAGGCCGCCTGCACGGCGAGGACGGCGAACCAGGCCGCGATCGTCCTCCCGGTCGGGCCGAACACCAGGCCGTAGACGAGGAACAGGTCGATCAGCGGGGCCAGCAGCGGGGCGACGACCATGAACAGGGCGACCAGGGGCAGACCGACCCGGCCGAAGCGGCCCGAGGGGCCCCGCTCGAACACGGCCCGGCGGTGCTTCCAGAGGGCCTGCATGGTGCCGTACGACCAGCGGTAGCGCTGGGACCACAGCTGCTGGACGGACTCCGGCGCCTCCGTCCACGCGCGGGCCTTCTCGGCGTACACCACGCGCCAGCCGTCGCGGTGCAGGGCCATCGTGACGTCGGTGTCCTCGGCGAGCGTGTCGTCGCTCATGCCGCCGACCCGCTGCAGGGCGGACTTCCGGAAGGCCCCGACCGCGCCCGGGATGGTCGGCATGCAGCGCAGGACGTCGTACATCCGGCGGTCGAGGTTGAAGCCCATCACGTACTCGATGTGCTGCCAGGCGCCGATGAGCCGGTTCTTGTTGCCGACCTTCGCGTTGCCGGCGACGGCGCCGACGCGCGGGTCGGCGAACGGCTGGACGAGTTCGCGGACGGTGGCCGGTTCGAAGACGGTGTCGCCGTCCATCATCACGACCAGGTCGTACCGGGCGTTCGCCAGGCCCCGGTTGAGGGCGGCCGGCTTGCCCGCGTTGGCCTGGCGGATCACCCGGACCCCGGGCAGGCCCAGCGCCTCGACGAGATCCGCCGTGCCGTCGCTGGAGCCGTCGTCGATGACGAGCACCTCGACGGGGTGCTCGCCGCGGGTCAGTGAACGGACGGTGTTCTCGATGCACTCGGCCTCGTTGTACGCCGGCACCAGCACCGACACCGGCTCGGTGACCGGCCCGTCGCCCCAGCGGAAGCCGGGGCGCCGGGTGCGGCGGGCGTGCGCGCCGGACAGCAGCAGCATCAGGCCGAAGCGGGCGAGGACGAGGCAGCCGACGACCGCGAGGCCCACGACGAGGACGGCGGTGAGGTCGTCGGCGCCCTTCACCAGCAGGACCCACGCCTTGCCCTTCCACAGGTCGAGGCCCTCGACGGGGGTGTCCGCGCTGGGCGCGCGCAGCGCTGCGGTCAGGGTCTGGAAGGTGTAGCCCTGCTGCTGCAGCCGGGGCAGGAGCGTGTCGAGCGCCTGCACGGTCTGGTGCCGGTCGCCGCCCGAGTCGTGCATGAGGACGACCGCGCCCCGGCCCCCGTGCGGGGTGGCGTTGCGGACGATCCGCGCGACGCCCGGCTTGCGCCAGTCCTCGCTGTCGGTGTCGTCCACGACGGTGAGGTAGCCGCGGCCGCCGATGTACCGGGTGACGGGCCAGGACCGGTTGTCGAGGGCGTTCGCGGAGGAGGAGTACGGCGGCCGGAACAGCGAGCTGCGGATGCCGGCCGCTCCGGCGAGCGCCAGCTGGTTCTGGGACAGCTCCCAGTCGATGCGCCGCGTGGAGTGGTACGACAGGTCGGGGTGGTCGAAGGTGTGCAGGCCGACCTCGTGGCCCTCGGCGACCATGCGCCGGACCAGCTCCGGGTGGCGGGAGGTCATGGTGCCGGTGACGAAGAAGACCGCGTGCGCGTGGTGCTTCTTCAGCACGTCGAGCACCTTCGGCGTCCAGATCGGGTCGGGGCCGTCGTCGAAGGTGAGGACGATGCGGTGGTCGGGGATGCGCAGGCTGCTGCTGCGGCCGTGCCGGGTGTCGATGACCGGGCCGCCGTCCAGGATCCGCCGCGGCACCTCGTCGTTCGCCGCGGCGGGCCGGATGCGGTGGTCGGCGAGGATCTCGTTGTGCACGTAGCCGCGCAGCATCAGCATCGCCAGGGTCGCGCCCAGGACCAGGAGGGGCAGCAGGTAGCGCAGCGGCAGCCGGGTGCGGCGCCGGGGGTGTGAAGCCATCTGAGGGTGTTCCGCCTGGTCAGAGGGAGAGCTTGGGGTGCGGGTGCCGGGTGCGGCCGGGCGGGGTGTGGGTGCGGCCCGACGGGGTCGGCGTGGGCGCGGGAGCGGTCGCGGTGGCCGAGGCGGACGGTGCCGGGGTCTGTGCGGTGGAGGGCGCGGCCGGGGACGGGGACGCCGTGGTGCCGGGCGCGGAGGAGGTGCCGGCCGACGGCTCGCCCGCGGCGGAGACGTCGGCCGCGGCAGGCGATCCGCTGGCCGGTACGGCGGTGCCGGTCTCCACGGTGCCCACGGCCGGCCCGGTCACCGTGCCGGTGCCGGGGGGCGTCGGGGTCGTGGAGGCGCTGGGCAGCGGCGAGGTGTCCACCTTGCTCGCCGGCCTGTCCGCGTGCTGGCCCGGCACCGGCAGCCAGGGGGCGGCGGAGTTCCCGGACAGCAGGGTGGCGACGATGACGGCGGCGTACCCCGCGCAGGCGACGGCCACGGCCTGCCCGAGCCGACGGAAACGGCGGCTGCGACGGCCCGACTCGTCCACGAAGACCGGCCCGTCGGAACCACGCGGACCCCCCACGACCGCCCCCGGCGCGCCGAGCCGTACGTCGTCCAACCGGACGGTCGCATCGTCCGGTCCGGTGACCGGGACGGGGACGGAAACCGACGCACCGGCACCGGGCTCGGAGAGAGGTTCCGCCTCGCCGGGGACGGCGGGGACGGCGGCTACGGGGGATTCCGCGGAAGCCCCAGCGGCGGAAGCCTCGGAGCGCCCGGGCTCGGGGGCATCAGCGGACTCGGCGGGCCCAGCGGAGTGAGAAGGCTCAGGGGAGTCAGAAGGCTCAGGGGCGCCGGAGGGGACAGGCTCGGCGGACTGCGCGGGCTGGGCGGACTGCGCGGGCTCCGCAGACTCAACGGACTGCGCGGGCTTCGCGGACTCGGCGGGCTCCACGGACTCGACGGGCTGTGCAGGCTCCGCAGACTCGACGGACTGCGCGGGCTCGGCAGACTCCGCGGGCTCGGTCGGCTCCGCCGGCTCGACAAGCTCGACGGACTGCGCGGGCTCCGCAGACTCCGCAGGCGCGACGGGTTTCGCCGGCTCGGCCGGCTCGGCCGGAGCCTCGGTTCTTGTTGCGGTCGCCGTCGCGTCCGGATTCATTTGCTCGTCGCCCTCGTCCACCGGCTCACCGAGCCCTGCCGACGCCGTTGCCCGCTCTTCTGGTTGGGCGCCTTCCGGCCACTTCTTCACGCGCTTACATCCCCCCACGGGACAGACCCGGGCGCGCTCACGATCCCCATTACCACCTACGCCCAGGGCCATGAATGTAGCGCACGCGAGGGGGTGCCCTTCGCCAGGTCGTCACCGGTGGACACCGGCCCCGTCCCGCACGTCCGGGTTCATCACCTCCTCGTCCATGGCCGGAATCCATCCACCGGCAGGCCGCCGCAACCATCCCTCCTCCCGAGCGATCTCGGCCACCGCCGTCCGCAGTGCGGTCAGTCCGGGATGAACCAGCCCCTTCCGCCACACCAGGGAGACGGGCGACAGCGGAACGGGGTCGACGAGCGGGCGCCGTACCGTGCCGGGCAGCGGCGGGAAGTCCACGACGGCCAGCACCGGCGTCCGGGTCTTCGCCATGATGCGGCCGAACTCCTCGTCCCCGACGGCCAGCGGGAGGGGCGGGGCGAGCCGGACGGCGTGGTCCGCGAAGAGGCGCTGGGCCAGGTCGGTCCACTCCCGGGTGCCCGGGTTGCCGGCCCCGGCGTAGACCGTCTCCCCGGCGAGCGCGGACAGCGGCACCGGGGCCGGCCCGGCCAGCGGGTGGTCCTCGGGCAGGACGACGGCCATCGGCTCGTACCGCACCGGCTGCTGCGCCAGGCCGGAGCGGAGCGCCGGGTCGAGTCCGGCGAACCGGCCGAAGGAGACGTCGAGGCGGCCGGCCAGCAGATCGGCGGCGGCTCCGGTGAGACCGCTCTCGTAGCGGGCCATCAGCTCGCAGTCGGGGGCGAGTTCGCGGGCCCGGTGCAGCACCCGGCGGCCGGTGACCAGACCCGGCGTGTTGAGGTCGACGAGCAGCGGGCGGGCCTGGCCGGCGGCGAACGCGCCCAGCAGGTCGTCGTGGGCGGCGAGGACGCGGCGGGCGTGGGGCAGCAGGCGCTCCCCGTCGGGGGTCAGCGTGACCTGCCGGGTGGTCCGGACGAACAGTTCGGCACCCAGCTCCCGCTCCAGTCGCCGTACGTCCCGGCTGAGCGCCTGCTGGGCGACGTAGAGGCGAGCCGCGGCCCGGGTGAAGTGCAGTTCCTCGGCGACGGCGACGAAGGCGCGCAGCAGCCGGGGATCGATGTGGGCGGGAGCGGACATGGCGGCGAACTTACAACGTCGGTGCGTGAATCGGTACGCAGAAGGTGTTGGACCCGGTGATCCACTCCGGGCGACCGTGGAGCCATGCCGTACCAGACCACCGAAGACGGCCGGATATCCGGCAAAGCCCCGCAGTCCACCGGTTACCGCCGCCTGTTCGCCCTCCCCGGCGCCCGTGCCTTCACCACCGGCAACCTGCTCGCCCGGCTGCCCGTGGGCATGTTCGGCGTGAGCGCCGTGGTGATGATCGCCGGGTCCCGCGGCTCGTACGCCCTCGCCGGTGCCGTCTCCGCGACCGGGCTCGCGGCGACCGGGGTGGCCGGGCCCTGGCTCGCCCGGCTGGTGGACCGGCACGGGCAGGCCCGCATCGCGCTGCCGGCCACGGTCGTCGCCGTGCTGGGCAGCCTCGCGCTGCTGCTCTGCGTCCGCTACGACGCCCCCGACTGGACTCTGTTCGCCGCCTACGCCGGCACCGCGGCCACCCCCAACATCGGCGGCCTGTCCCGCGCCCGCTGGGCCCACCTGCTGCGCGACGAACCCGGCGCGCTGCACACCGCGAACGCGTTCGAACAGGCCGCGGACGAGCTGTGCTTCATGCTCGGACCGGTGCTGGCGTCCTTCCTGACCGGCACGTTCTTCCCGGAGGCGGGCACGCTCACGGCGGCGGCGCTGCTGCTCGCCGGCATGCTGCTGTTCACCGCCCAGCGGGCGACCGAGCCGCCGCCGACGGCCCGTTCGCTGGCGCCCTCGCCGCTGCGCAGCCCGGGCATCCCGCCCCTGCTGGCCTGCTTCGTCGCGACCGGAGCGGTGTTCGGCTCGATGGAGGTCGTCACGATCGCGTACGCCGACGGGCAGGGCCATCGCGCGGCGGCCGGTGCCGTGCTCGCGCTCCAGGCGGCGGGGTCGTGCGCGGCGGGCCTGGCCTACGGCGCGCTGAAGCCGGCGAGGGTGCGGCTCGGGCACTGTCTGGCGGGGATGGCCGTCCTGATGGCCCTGCCGTGGCTGGCCGCGGGCCTCACCGGTTCCCTCTGGGCCCTGGCGGTCGCGCTGCTGGGGGCCGGCATGGCGACCGCGCCGACGATGGTCACGGCGATGACCCTGGTGCAGCGGCGCACCCCGGCCGACCGCCTCAACGAGGGCATGAGTCTGATGGTGACGGGCCTGCTCACGGGCATCGCGTGCGGCTCGGCGGCAGGAGGGTGGGCGGCGGAACACCTCTCCCCCACCACCGGGTACGCCGTACCGCCCGCGGCCGCCGCTCTGGCGCTGCTGATCCACGCCGGCAGGCCGCGACGGCGATGAGCGCGCACCCGGCGACGGCGAAGGCCCCGCCGCTGAAAGCGACGGGGCCTTGCCCACATGGGGTCGACCCCCGGAGGGGCCTCGTGGAGATGGCGGGAATCGAACCCGCGTCCAACGGTGCGGAATCAGGGCTTCTCCGTGTGCAGTCCGCTGCGATTTTCTCGGCCCCGGAGATCACGCGGACAAGTCTCCGACGGGCTCAGTCACTGTTTGATTTCCCTCTACACCCCGTGACCGGGTCTAGAGGTTTAGTTCCCTAGCTGATGCCAGGATCCGGGTCGGGAACAGCCCCGGGCTGACACTTCGCAAGTCGCTACTTAGGCAGCGAGGGCGAAGGAATCGCGCTTGGTGTTGGCGATTATTTTTTGCGACATATGGTTTACGAGATCATTGCCGCTTCCTCGACACGCTTCCCCTGCTTCGACAGCCGCTGTCGAAACCGATCATCCCCATGTTGATTTTTCAAACCCTCCGTAGAGGAGGCTCGCACCCTCTGTGGAGTGCACTGCCATCGTACGTGACCAACGCCCGACGATGCCAGCCTATTCCCGGCGGCCGGCCCGCTAGACGGCGCGCTGCCTGCGCTTCGCCGCCGCGATCGCCCGGTCCGACTCCCGCCGGTCCTGCTTCTCCCGCAGCGTCTGCCGCTTGTCGTACTCCTTCTTGCCCCGTGCGAGGGCGATCTCGGCCTTCGCCCGGCCGTCCTTGAAGTAGATGGCGAGGGGCACGATCGTGTGTCCCGTCTCCTGGGACTTCGACTCCAGCTTGTCGATCTCCTCGCGGTGCAGGAGCAGCTTGCGCTTGCGGCGCGCGGAGTGGTTGGTCCAGCTGCCCTGGTGATACTCGGGGATGTGGGCGTTGTGCAGCCACGCCTCGCCCCGGTCGATCTGGACGAAGCCGTCGGTCAGCGAGGTCCGTCCCTCGCGCAGCGACTTGACCTCCGTGCCCATGAGCACGAGCCCGGCCTCGTAGGTGTCGATGATCGCGTAGTCGTGCCGGGCCTTCTTGTTCTGGGCGACGATCTTGCGCTTGCCGCCCTTCTCGCCGTCCCTGGCCTTGGCGGCCCCGCCGCCCTGCTTGGGCTGGGACTCCTTCGGTACGTACATTCCCTTGCTCATAGTGCCGCCCATTTTCGCACCACACAGGGGGTGTGCGTACAGCCGATTACGCGGGGCAGCGCGGCGTGGCTACGACGGGTCGCCCAGGCCGGTGAGGACCGTCTCGGCCCGCTCCAGGGCGTGCGCTCCCGCCTCCAGGTCGGGGGTGATGCCGCGGCCGTCGACCGTGTGCCCGGAAGGCGTGCGGTAGTGGCCGACGGTCAGCTCGGCCACCGACCCGTCGGGCAGCTTCGTCGGCATCTGGACGGAGCCCTTGCCGAAGGTGCGCGAACCGATCACCACCGCGCGGCCCCGGTCCTGCAGGGCGCCGGTGAGCAGCTCGGCCGCGCTCATGGTGCCGCCGTCGACGAGGACGACCAGGGGCCGGGTGGTGTCGCCGCCCGGGGCGGCGTGCAGGGCGCGCTGGGCGCCGTCGACGTCGTAGGTGGCGACCAGGCCGCCGTCCAGGAACGCGGAGGCGGTGTCCACCGCCTCGGTGACCAGGCCGCCGGAGTTGCCGCGCAGGTCGAGGACGGTCCGGCCGTCGTCCGGTGCGGTGCGCAGGGCCTCGCGGACCGCGTCGGCGGAGCCCTTGGTGAACGCCGCGATCCTGAGGACGGTGGCCCCGTCGGGCAGCCGGCGCACGGTCACGGAGTCGGTGGACAGCCGGGCCCGGTGCAGCTTCTCGGTCCACGCGCGCGTGCCGCGCTCCAGGCCGAGGGTGACCGTCGTACCGGCCGGGGCGTCCTCGGCGTCGCCGCGGAGTAAGGCGACCACCTCGGTGACCGGCCGCCCGTCGACCCGGCGGCCGTCGACGCTGCGCAGCCGGTCGCCGGTGCGGATCCCGGCGTCGGCGGCCGGCGAGCCGGGCTGCACCCGGGTCACCACGATCCGGCCGTCCGCCTCCTGCCGCGCCCACAGGCCGACGCCGGTGTAGCGGCCGTCGAGCGCGTCCTGGAACTCCTCGTACTCGCCCTCGGAGTAGACCGCGGCCCACCGGTCCCCGCTGCGGCTGACGGCCCGTTCGGCGGCCTCCATGGGGGACTTGCCGTCGGCCATCGCCTCGGCGGCGGCCTTCTCGACGGCCTCGTGCCGGGCGGCCGTACCCGACGGACCGACGGCGGTGCCGCGCGCGGGCCCGTCCGGCTCCGGGAAGGAGCCGGTGACGACGCCGGCGACCAGCGCCCCGGCGAAGACCAATGTCAGGGCGGCCCCACGGCGGACGCGGCGGGGCTGACAGAACAGGTCACGGCCTGACATGGCGGCGAGTCTAGGGCAACGCGAAGGGGCCGTACGGCCGAAGGCCCGTACGGCCCCCTTGGCATGCGTCACACCTTCAGGTACTTGCGCAGTGCGAAGAACGCGGCGAGCGAGGGCATCAGCACACTGGTGGCGAGGATCAGCGGCAGCTTGGTCAACACCGCGTCCCAGCCGACGAAGTTGATGAGCGTGAGCTTGTGGGACAGCTCCATGCCGTGGTCGATGGTGAAGTACCGGCCGACGACGAGGGCGACGCAGGCGAGGCCGCCGCCGATGAGTCCGGCGACCGCGGCCTCGGCGATGAACGGCGCCTGGATGTAGAAGCCCGAGGCACCGACCAGGCGCATGATTCCGGTTTCGCGCCGTCGGCTGAACGCCGAGACGCGCACGGTGTTGACGATCAGCAGGAGGGCGACGATCAGCATCATCGCCATCACGCCGAGCGCGCCCCGGTTCATCAGGTTCAGCAGCTGGAAGAGGTTGTCCAGGATGCCCTTCTGGTCCTGCACCGACTGCACGCCGTCGCGCCCGTTGAACGCGGTCGCGATCACCTGGTACTTCTGCGGGTCCTTGAGCTTGATCCGGTACGACTCCTGCATCTGGTCCGGCGACAGCGAGCCGGCCAGCGGGGAGTTGCCGAACTGCTCCTTGTAGTGCGTGTACGCGTCGTTCTGCGACTCGTAGGTCACCTTCTCGACGACCGGCATCCCGAGCAGGTCCGCGCGGATCTGCTTCTTCTGGTCCTCGGTGACGGCGCCCTTGGCGCAGTGCACGTCGTTCTCCGCGTCGTGCTTGTTGCACAGGAAGATCGAGACGTTGACCTTGTCGTACCAGTAGCCCTTCATGGTGCTCACCTGGTCGCTCATCAGCAGCGAACCGCCGAACAGGGCCAGGGACAGGGCGACGGAGACGATGACGGCGAAGGTCATCGTCAGATTGCGGCGGAGACCGACACCGATCTCCGACAGGACGAACTGGGCGCGCATGGCGGGGTCTTCAGGCCTTTCGGGAACTGGGTGCTTGCGGTCAGTGCTGGTAGCCGTAGACGCCGCGGGCCTGGTCGCGGACGAGGCGGCCCTTCTCCAGCTCGATGACGCGCTTGCGCATCTGGTCCACGATGTTCTGGTCGTGCGTCGCCATGATGACGGTGGTGCCCGTCCGGTTGATGCGGTCGAGCAACTTCATGATGCCGACGGAGGTCTGCGGGTCGAGGTTGCCGGTGGGCTCGTCGGCGATGAGCAGCTTGGGGCGGTTGACGAACGCGCGCGCGATGGCGACGCGCTGCTGCTCACCGCCGGACAGCTCGCCGGGCCTGCGGTCCTCCTTGCCGCCCAGCCCGACGAGGTCGAGCACCTGCGGGACGGACTTGCGGATCTCGCCGCGGGACTTGCCGATGACCTCCTGGGCGAAGGCCACGTTCTCCGCGACCGTCTTGTTCGGCAGCAGCCGGAAGTCCTGGAAGACGGTGCCCAGCTGGCGGCGCATCTGCGGCACCTTCCAGTTGGACAGCCGTGCGAGGTCCTTGCCCAGCACGTGCACCTGGCCGTGGCTGCACCGCTCCTCGCGGAGGATGAGCCGCAGGAAGGTGGACTTTCCGGAGCCGGAGGACCCCACGAGGAAGACGAACTCGCCCTTCTCCACCTCCAGGGAGACATCCCTGAGTGCGGGGCGGGTCTGCTTGGGGTAGACCTTGGAGACGTTGTCGAATCGGATCACGGATGCACCACGGGTCGCCGGGGGTAGATGAGCGTGACCATACGCGAACCGGGTGTGCAAGTGCAGTCGCAGGTTGAGGTTGGGCAAGACTTGTACGTTTTTGTACCGGCCCCTTCCCGCGCCCCGTTCTCCCGGGCCCCGCGCACGCTCCGCCGGAACCTGGCACAGTGGAAGGAAAACGAAGGAGAGAACGGGAGCGGGGGGAACGTTCTCGTTCCGGCGAACGTTGTACATGTGATGGCCGGTGCAAGGAGGGCGAGCGCATGACGTACGACCGGTTGGTGTGCGCGAATTGCGCGTCGCCTGTGAGTGAGGGCCGGTGCCCGGTGTGCCGTGCCAACCGCGAGCGACTGCAGCAGGAGGGCTTCCTCGGAGGCCTGAACGGGCTGAACCCGATGGCGCTGATCGCGCTGCTGGCGGTGTTGATCGCCGCGGTGGCGCTGCTGGCGCACCAGACCGCGTGACCGGGCGGAAGAGCCCGCACACAGCGTCGTAAGGGCCCGGAGCGCCAAGCTCCGGGCCCTTACGTGTACAGCGCGTGCCGTGCGTGACCGTGTGGCTACGGTCAGGCGGCGGCGCCGCCCCGGCCGGTCACCAGGCGCGGCAGAACGCGGAAGCCGATGCCGCCGGCGATCATCGTCGCGGCGCCGACGAGCAGGAACGCGGTCTGGCCGGCACCGGTCTCGGCGAGCTGCTTGCCGCCGCCGCCCTGGACCGAGTCGTCGGAGCCGGTCGCGGTCAGCGCCGAGGAGCCCTCGTTCTGCGGGACGCTGTTGTTGCCGCCCTCGGGGGAGGTGTTGTTGCCGCCGCCGGTCTCACCGGTGGTGCCGGAGCCGCCGTCGGTGGAACCCGAGGTGCCGCTCCCGGTGGTGCCGGAGCCGCCGTCGGTGGAGCCGGAGGTGCTGGTGCCGCTGGTGCCGGTCGTACCGGTGCTGCCCGTGGTGCCGGTGGTACCCGTGGTGCCGGTCGTACCGGTGGTGCCGGTCGTTCCGGTCGCACCCGTGGTGCCAGTGGTGCCAGTGGTGCCAGTGGTACCGGTCGTGCCGGTCGTGCCGGTCGTACCAGTGGTGCCGGTCGTACCGGTACCGCCGTTGTTGCCGGTCTCACCGTTCGTACCGGTTTCACCATTCGTACCGGTTTCCCCGTTCGTGCCGGTTTCCCCGTTGGTGCCGGTTTCCCCGTTGGTGCCGGTCTCACCGTTCGTGCCGGTCTCACCGTTGGTACCGGTCTCACCGTTGGTACCGGTCTCACCGTTGGTGCCGCCCGAGCTGTCAGTGCCGCCCGCGGTGCAGATGCCGATCGGGCAAGGGTCGCCGCCGCCGTCGGTGTTGCCACCGTCGGCGCCGACACCGCTCACACCGAGGCTGATCGGACCCGCCTGGACATCGAGGTCCAGGGCGGAAGCCGCGCCGGCGGCGGTCAGTGACGCACCGGCCGCGATCACGGCGCCGGCGGCTATCCGCGCGACCCGGATCCGCGTCTTCTTCGTCATATGGTTGCTACCCCCAGTAGCTGTTCGTCAATGAGGCGGCGCGATGGGGCGTGCCGTGATCGACGGAGGCAGCTGGTGACGAAGCGCGTCAACTCGATCCCCCGGTTCACATGCGCCCCTCGAGTACGCATGCCGCGCCTCACCCTTCCCCATTCGTCAAAGCAACGTCAAGGGCGTTGCGGGCGCAATGTCCGGAGGGGTGGCCTTTGCGGAGAGTTGAAGCCTGTGAGTGTGATGTAAAACCCAGACATAAGACAACTGCCGCCCGAAGGACGGCAGTTGTCATGTCGACAAAGTTACTTCTCCTGCTGCTTGCGCCAGCGAATCCCGGCCTCCAGGAACCCGTCGATCTCGCCGTTGAACACGGCCTCCGGGTTGCCCACCTCGTGCTCGGTGCGCAGGTCCTTGACCATCTGGTACGGGTGCAGCACGTACGAACGCATCTGGTTGCCCCAGGAGTTGCCGCCGTCGCCCTTGAGGGCGTCCATCTTGGCCTGCTCCTCCTGCCGGCGCCGCTCCAGCAGCTTGGCCTGGAGGACGTTCATCGCGGTCGCCTTGTTCTGGATCTGCGACCGCTCGTTCTGGCAGGAGACCACGATGCCGGTGGGCAGGTGGGTGATGCGGACCGCGGAGTCGGTCGTGTTCACGCCCTGGCCGCCGGGGCCGGAGGACCGGTAGACGTCGATGCGCAGCTCCGACTCGTCGATCTCGACGTGGTCGGACTGCTCGACGACGGGGAGCACCTCGACACCGGCGAAGGAGGTCTGCCGGCGGCCCTGGTTGTCGTAGGGCGAGATGCGCACCAGGCGGTGCGTGCCCTGCTCGACGGAGAGGGTGCCGTAGGCGTACGGCGCCTGGACGGCGAAGGTGGTCGACTTGATGCCGGCCTCTTCGGCGTACGACGTCTCGATCAGCTCCGTCTTGTAGCCGCGCTGCTCGGCCCAGCGCAGGTACATGCGCTGGAGCTTCTCGGCGAAGTCGGCGGCGTCGACGCCGCCGGCCTCGGCGCGGATGTTGACGAGCGCCTCACGGGAGTCGTACTCGCCGGACAGGAGGGTACGGACCTCCATCTCGTCCAGCGCCTTCTTCACCGAGGCCAGCTCGGACTCGGCCTCCGCGCGGGTGTCCGGGTCGTTCTCCTCCTCGGCCATCTCGAAGAGGACCGCGAGGTCGTCGATCCGTCCGCGCAGCGCCTCCGCCTTCCTGACCTCGGCCTGGAGGTGGGAGAGCTTGCTGGTGATCTTCTGCGCCTCGTCCGGGTTGTCCCAGAGGGACGGCGCGGCCGCCTGCTCCTCGAGCACGGCGATGTCTGCCCTCATCCTGTCGAGGTCCAGGACGGCCTCGATCGACTCCATGGTCGAGGAGAGGGACTTCAGCTCTTCGGATACATCGACGACTGCCACGCCTTCCAGCGTAACGGCTGTGGCAAGCGACCTCGGCCGAACGGTACCCGGCACCGCGGCCCCCCGCTCCCCGGGCGGGTCAGGGGGCCGACGTGCTGTGGCCGGGCCGGGGTGTGTCCGAGTCCTCGCCGGAGGAGGCGAGCCACGCGCCGACGGCCACGACCGCGGCCACCACCACCCCGGCCACCCCCAGGGTCACCCGGCGCCGCCGCACCGCGGCCTTGTGGCGGGCCGAGCCGGGGCGGGGCGCGCCGGGGGCCCGGGGTGCGCGGGCGGTCCCGTGGGCCCCGCCGGCCAGCTCGTCCGGCCCCGGCACCCGCATCGACGTGTGCGTGTCGCGGTTGGAGTCGGGCCTGGCCCCGGGAACGAGGGACACCGCCCCCCGCCGCCGTACCGGCTCCCCCTGCGGAGCCGACGGCGCGGACTCCTCGGCGGCCTCCTCGGACGGGTCCGGCTCGTCCACGTCCAGCGGCGGCATCCCGGCCAGCATGGGCAGCTGCTCGCGCAGCCGCGCCGCCAGCTCCGAGGCGCGCAACCGGGAGGCGGGGGCCTTGGCCAGGCACTGCACGAGCAGCTGCCACAGCTCCTCGGGGATCCCGGGCAGCGGTACGACGGTCTCGGTCACGTGCCGCCGCAGCACCGCGCCGGGGTGCCCGCCGCCGAAGGGCGTGAAGCCGGCCAGCAGCTCGTACAGGACGGTCGCCAGCGCGTAGATGTCCACGGCGGCCCGGGGGGGCAGGCCCTCCACGATCTCCGGGGCCAGGTAGTCCGGCGTGCCGATGATCTTCGTGGCGCGGGTCCGCCGCGGCGAGTCGATCAGCTTGGCGACGCCGAAGTCGGTGAGCAGCGCCGGGTGGGCGCCGCCCGGCCCGAGCGGGCCCTGCATGTCGAGCAGGACGTTCTCGGGCTTGACGTCCCGGTGGACGACCCCGGCCGCGTGGGCCGCGGCCAGCGCGTCGGCGACGTCGGCGACGATCGCCACGGCCGCCTCGGGGGCGAGCCGCCGTTCCCGTTCCAGCCGGGTGCGCAGGTCGGTGCCGCGCACGAGGTCCATGACCAGGGCCAGGTCGTTGCCGTCGACGACCAGGTCGCGCACGGTGACGATGTGCGGGTGCTCCAGCCCGAGCAGGGCGGTGCGCTCCTGCACGAAGCGTCCGACGAGCTCCTGGTCGCAGGCGAGGTCCTCGCGCAGCAGCTTGATGGCGACGGGGCCGTCCGGTCCCTCGCCCAGCCACACCGTGCCGGCGCTCCCCCGCCCCAGGATCTGGTTCGCGGTGTACCGGCTGCCGATCTTCCGTGCCAAGACTGCTCCTACAGACGCGTGTTGTCGCCAAAACTACGCGTCCGCCGAGCCAACCTTCACCGCGGAGACGGAAATCACCCGGCAGATGTCGACAAATCTTTAAACCGAAGGCCCGGGCGGCGATCAGTTCCCGCTGCCGGACGAACCGCTCAGGTCCTTGATCCAGCCGCCGACCTTGCCGATCCAGTCGGTCATCTGGTCCCAGTAGCCCTTGCCGGTGCCGATCCAGTCCTGCAGCGGGGTCAGCTCCCAGATCAGCCAGCTCGCCACGATCAGGATGACGATCGTGAACAGGCAGCCCTTCAGGCAGCCGAGACCGGGGATCTTCGTCGGGTTGGCGCTGCGCTGCCGCGGGGCCCGGGGCTCCCGCGCGGGCCGCTGCGGCTCGGGCCGGGCGGGCGGCGCGTACCGCTGCGGCTGCTGGGGCTGCTGCGGCGGTGCGTACTGCTGGGGCTGCTGTTGCGGATAGCCGTAGCCGGGGGCCTGCGGCGACCGCTGCCGGCCGCGCGGCTGCGGCTGCTGCGGGCGGGGCTGCGGAGCCTGGCGCGGCTGCTGCTGGGGCCGGGCGACCTGCCGCTGGGGGCGGCGGCGCAGCGGGTCCTCGTCCGGGTCCAGGTACTGGATCTGCGTCTGCTCGTTGCGGTCGCGGGCGGCGCGCAGCTGCGTCTGCCAGGGGTGCGGCTGCTCGGGCTGCTGCCCCTGCTGGCCCTGCTGGCCGTACTGGCCCTGGCCGACGGGCGGCAGGACGGCCGTGGGGTCCGCCGCGCCGGTGTTCGGCAGGACGGCGGTGGGGTCGGCGGCGCCGGCCGGGCCACCGGTGTGCGGGAGCACGCTGGTCGCCGCGTTCGGGTCGTACGCCCCCTGCGGCGCGTTCGTCGGCAGCACCTGGGTGGGGTCGGCGGCGCCGGGCACGCCCGGGACGGCGGCCGGGTCCGGGTCCGGGGCGAGCAGCGCGCCCACGCCCTCGGCGGCGGCGATCTGCGCGGCGTTCGCGTGCACGCCGACGCCCTCGGCGACGACCCGCAGCCCGCTCGCGAGGTTCTCGGCGCTCGGCCGCTCGTCGGGGTTCTTGCGCAGGCAGCGCTCTATGACCGTCCACAGCGGGTCCGGGACGGTGGAGGGGCGGCGCGGCTCGGCGCTCAGGTGCTGGTGCAGGACCTCGAGGGCGGAGCCGCCGCCGAACGGCGGACGGCCGGTGACCAGCTCGTACAGCAGGATGCCGGCGCCGTAGATGTCCACGGCGGAGGTCTGCGGGCGGCCCTCGGCGGACTCCGGGGCGACGTACGCGGGCGTGCCGACGAACTCGCTGGTGCGGGTCAGGCCCGGGGAGTCGGCGAGGCGGGCGATGCCGAAGTCGGTCAGCATCGGGTGCATCTGGCCGCCGTTCTGCATGAGCAGCACGTTGGCGGGCTTCAGGTCGCGGTGGACGACGCCGTCGGCGTGGCTCGCGGCGAGCGCGTCGGCGATCTGGGCGGTCAGCAGGGCGGCGGCGACGGGCGTGAGGGGGCCGTTCTCGCGCAGGTAGCGGTGCAGGTCGGGGCCCTCCACGAGGTCCATGACCAGCGCCAGCAGGTCGCCCTCGACGACCAGGTCGCGGACCCGGACGATGTTGGGGTGGGTGAGCCGGAGCAGCACGGAACGCTCGCGCAGGAAGCGCATCACGATGTCCGGGTCGCTCGCCAGCTCCTCCTTCAGGACCTTGATCGCGACGGTCTCTCCCGGCTGGCCGGGCACGGCCGCCTCGGCGCCCGCGGTCTCGCGCTGGCGGGCACGCCAGACGGTGCCTGTGGCGCCGCGTCCGAGCGGCTCCTCAAGCAGGTACTTGCTGCCGACTGGCCGCACGTCACGCGCTCCCTGCTGCTTGCTGTTGCTTGCTTGCCTGCATTCCTGTTGTTCCGACCCACTGTAGTGCCGCCCTTGGGAGCCCCAGGTGCTCGACGGAAAGACGCACGCCCCGGTCCGCTGGTTGCCCGAACCGGACGTGACCGATCTCAACTGATCGGCGGCGCCCTGATGGTCAGGCACTTTTGCGGGCAGAGCCGACCAATCAAGATCACTTGTCACCGGGTTCCGGGCACGCTGTCGGCGGCAGGTGCGAGGATGCCTTCCAGTACTGGCCGACGTGCTCGTGTTGGGGTGGGGATGCAGATCCGGCTGACCGTCGTAGACCCGCTCGGCCCGGCCTCGCAGCGGGGCCGCGCCGTGAGCCGCGACGTTCTGGTCACGGCGCCCGCGGGCACGGAGCTGGCCGCGGTCGCGTCGGCGCTGGCCGGGGCGGTCAGCGGCGACGCCGGCACCGGCCGGGAGGCCGGCGGCGCCTCCGTGGTGCTGTACGCGGGCACCGAGCGGCTCGACCCCCGGCGCAGCACCCTCGGCGAACCGCCGCTGACGGACGGCGCCGTGCTCTCCCTCGGCGCCCCGGCGGCCCCCGAACCCCACCCCGAACTGGACGAGGCCCCGACCCAGCTGCACGTGGTCGCCGGCCCGGACGCGGGCGGGGTGCACCTGCTGCACGGCGGCCGGATCACCGTCGGCCGCTCCGCCGACGCCGACGTCCCGCTGGACGACCCGGACGTGTCCCGCCTGCACTGCGCGGTCACCGTCGACGCGGACGGCCGGGTCGCGGTCGCCGACCTCGGCTCCACCAACGGCACGACGCTCGACGGCGTGCGGGTCTCGGAGCGGCCGGTACGGGTGCCCGCCGGGGGCCTGCTGCGGATAGGCGAGTCGGCGCTGCGGGTCGCGCCCGCCGGGGGACCCGGGATGCGCGTGCCGACGGTGCCCGACGGGGAGGGCTGCGTACGGGTCGGACCGGGCGCCGGATCCGCCGCCGCGCCCGCGCGGGAGTCGTCCCCGTCGGCGGGCGCGGGTGCTCCCGGCGGGGGACCGGCCGCGGCGGACGGCGCGGGCGGCGCCGGAGCACGGCCCGCCCCTCCCTCCGGTGCCGGGCACCGGCCCGGCGGGGCGGGGGCCGCCCCCGGTGGTGCGGCCGCGCAGCACGCCTACGGCCCCGAGGGCGCCGCCCGCTGGGACGCGGGGGCTCAGGAGCACCGGCGCGGGCCGTCCGCGGCGGTGCCGGGGCAGGCCGCGGCGCCGAGTGCGGAGAGCCGGAGCGGGGCGGCCGGCGGGGACACCCACGCGGGGCGCTTCGGGATCGCCGGTGAGGACCCGCGGGCGGGCGGGCGCAAGGGCACCCCGCTCAGGGGGACCGACGCCCCGCAGGGTGCCCGGCGGCGCGGTCTCGGGGCCTGGGCGCGCCGGCTGGCCGGCGGACGCGACGAGCAGCCGGCCGGCCCCGGGACGGGCGGCGGCACGGCCGCCCAGGCCGGCGTGGCCCCGGCGGCCGGTGTCGCGCGGCAGCCGGAGACCTGGCCCGACCCGGCCGCCCTGCTGCTGACCGCGCTGGGTCCCGGACCCCGCCTGTGGGAGCGCGGGCCGGGACACCCCGAGGCGCTGGCCGTGCGGCTCGGCACGGCCGACCGGAGCGCGCCGGACGGCTCGGGCCTGCTGCCCGCGGTGCCGGTGACCGCCGCGCTGCGCGAGGCGGGCGCGCTGGGCCTGGCCGGTCCGCGCCCCCGGCTGTCCGGGCTGGCCCGCGCGGTGCTGGCCCAGCTCGCCGCGCTGCACTCCCCCGACCTGCTGGAGATCGTGCTGATCAGCGCCGACCGCTCGCGGCCGGTGGCGGACCGTACGGCCGAGTGGGCCTGGCTGGGCTGGCTCCCGCACGTCCGGCCGGGCCACGGCCAGGACTGCCGGCTGCTGCTGGCCTACGACCGCGAGCAGGCGGCGGCCCGCGCGGAGGAGCTGCTGCGCCGCCTGGACGACCACGCGGCGACGGGCCGCACCGCGGCCCACCCCGCCCCGGCGCGCAACGCCACCCCCACGGCCCCCGGCCCCCAGGGTCCGACCCCGCCGTCCGGCGACCCCGCCGCCCACGACACGGCCCCGATCCCACCGGCCACACCGGCACGGGCACCCATGCCCGCACCACCGTCCCCCGACCCCTTCACCGGGACGCCCGCCGCCCGGCGGCCCTCCTGGGCCAAGGACGACGTCGGTGCCGGCGGCTTCGCCGGGCCGTACACGATCGTCGTCGTGGACGGGGACCCCGGCGGCTCGGCGCTGCGGGACGCGCTCGCGCGGCTGGCCGTGGCCGGGCCGCGGGCCGGGATCCACGTGGTGTGTCTCGCCGAGACCGAGACCGCCTCGCCGGCCTCCCCGGTGGCCCGCACGTACGAGGCCGCGTGCACGGTGACGCCGACGTTCCGGCACTGCGGTGCGGTGGCCCTGCTGAGCGGCGACGTCGCCGCCGCGCTGCAACTGCTGCGGGTCGCGCCGGGCGGTCCCGTCGGCACCGGCACGCTCGCCGCCGTCGACGCCGTCTCCGCCGCCTGGGCGGAACGGTTCGCGCGGGCGCTGGCGCCGCTGCGCCCGGACGGCCCGCCCGGCGAGCGGCACGCGCGCGTGGCCACGCCGCTGCCCCGCTCGGCGCGGCTGCTGGACGAGCTGGGCCTGGCCCGGGCCACCCCGGCGTCGCTGATGGCGCGCTGGGCGGACGCGGCCGACGACACCGAGTCGCTGGGCGGCCGGGCACGGGCGGTGCTGGGTGCCGGGCCGCGCGGGCCGGTCACCGCGGACCTCGTGGCCGAGGGCCCGCACCTGCTGATCGAGGGCCCGGCCGGCAGCGGCCGTACCGAGCTGCTGCGGACCGTGGTCGCCTCGCTGGCCGCCGCCGAACGCCCGGACCGGCTGGCCATGGTGCTGCTCGACGGCCGGGACGGCGTCGGCACGGGCGCCGGCCTGGGCGAGGGCCTGCGCGTGTGCACCGACATACCGCACGTCACCACGCACCTGATCGCCAACGACCCCGTGCGCATGCGGGAGTTCGCCCAGTCGCTGACCGCCGAGCTGAAGCGCCGGGCGGAGCTGCTGGGCCGGACGGACTTCGCGCGGTGGCACGCCGGGCAGGAGGTGTCCGGCCGGATGGTGTCCCAGCGCACCCCCGCCTCCGGTCACGCCGGTCCCGCCTCCGCTTCCGCTTCCTCGGCCGGTGACATCGAGTCGCCGTCCAGCTCCACCCTGCGGCTGCGGCCGGGCGGGGCGGCCCGGCAGCGGGCCGCGGCGGCACCCCCGCTGCCCCGGCTGGTGGTGGTCGTCGACGACCTGGACGCGCTGGTCTCCCCCGCCCTCGGCTCGCCGGGCCGGCCCGCCGCCGGCTCGGTGATACGCGTGCTGGAGGCGGTGGCCCGGGACGGCGAGCGGCTCGGCGTGCACCTGGTGGCGGCGGCCGGGGCCGGCGGCCGTACGGCGGAGTCCGAGCCGGCCCGCCGGGCCGCCCTGCGGATCACGCTGGACGCCCCGCAGCCGGGGCCGGACCAGCCGGCGCCGGGCCGGGGCACGCTGGCGTACGCGGACGGGCGGACCGTGGGCTTCCAGGGCGGCCGGGTGACGGGCCGTATCCCGCGTACCGCGACCCAGCGGCCCACGGTCGTCCCGCTGGACTGGCAGCGCATGGGCGACCCGCCGGCCCGCCGGCCCGTGCGGGAGCTGGGCAACGGCCCGACGGACCTGGCGCTGCTGGCGAGCGCGGTGGAGCGGGCCGCCCGCCAGGTCGCGGCGGCGGAGGTCCCGTCCCTGCTCTGAGCGCTCCGGGAGAAGCGTTCGGGGAGGACGACGCAAGCCGTCATCCCTCCAGGTGAACCTGCCGTCTCCCGGGCGGGACCGCCCCGCCCCCGGCCCCCGCGAACCCGCGCGCATACACCCCTGGTCACGAGCCGGTCACGATGACCCGGTGGACCCGGCAGGCGCTCTTGCCCGCCCGGAGCGGCCCGGCGTACACCGGAGCGCACGGGACAGAGTTCTGACGTTCAACAGCGTTCAACGACGAACGACGAACGGGGAAGTGATGCGCAGCAAGAGCAGCACGTTCCGGACACACAGGGCCGTCACCACATGCGCCGCACTGCTCGCGGGAGCGCTCGCGCTCTCCGCCTGCTCCAGCAGCGACAACGACAACGACAAGAAGGACAACGGGGACAAGAGCGGTGGAGCCACCGCCTCCACCGTGACCCTGCCGAAGCTGAACGGTGCCCACCTGGAGGTGGCCGCCGTCTGGACCGGCGCCGAGCAGGCCAACTTCAAGAAGGTGCTCGCCGAGTTCGAGAAGCGGACCGGCGCCAAGGTCACCTTCGTACCCGCGCAGGACCCGATCATCAACTTCCTCGGTTCGAAGATCGCGGGCGGCCAGCCGCCGGACGTCGCGCTGCTCCCGCAGCCCGGCGCCATCAAGCAGGCGGTCGACAAGGGCTGGGCCAAGCCCCTCGGGCCGGAGGCCGTCAAGGAGCTGGCCGGGAACTACGCGCAGGGCTGGCAGGACATCGGCAAGGTCGGCGGCAAGCAGTACGGCGTCTACTACAAGGCCGCCAACAAGTCGCTGATCTGGTACAACGCCAAGGTCTTCGAGAACGCCGGCGCCAAGGAGCCCAAGACCTGGCAGGACCTGCTGACCGCCTCGCGCGCGGTGTACGACTCGGGTGTGACCCCGTTCTCGGTGGCCGGCGCGGACGGCTGGCCGCTGACCGACTGGTTCGAGAACGTGTACCTGTCCCAGGCGGGTCCGGAGAAGTACGACCAGCTGGCCCAGCACAAGATCAAGTGGACCGATCCGTCGGTCAAGCAGGCCCTGACCACGCTCGCCGGGATCTGGGGCAGGAAGGACTATCTCGCGGGCGGCCAGAAGGGCGCGCTCCAGACGGAGTTCCCGCAGTCGGTCACCCAGACCTTCACCGGCGGCGACCAGCCGAAGTCCGCGATGGTGTACGAGGGCGACTTCGTGCAGGTCAACATCGGGGAGACCAAGGCGAAGGTGGGCACGGACGCGAAGGTGTTCCCGTTCCCGGCGGTCGGCGCCAACGCGCCGGTGGTCTCCGGCGGTGACGCGGCGGTGATCCTGAAGGACTCCAAGGCCGCACAGGCCCTGGCCACCTTCCTCGCCTCCCCGGACGCGGCCACGATCCAGGCGAAGCTCGGCGGCTACCTCTCCCCGAACAAGAACGTGCCGCTCTCGGCGTACCCGAACGCGGTCCAGCAGAAGATCGCCAAGGCGCTGATCGCGTCCGGCGACGACTTCCGCTTCGACATGTCCGACCAGGCCCCGCAGGCCTTCGGCGGGACACCCGGCAAGGGCGAGTGGAAGGACCTCCAGGACTTCCTGAAGAACCCGAAGGACGTCGCGGGCGCCCAGGCGAAGCTGGAGAAGGACGCGGCCGCGGCCTACGGGAACGGGAGCTGATCCGGCCATGGCGTCGGCAGCGGCGGCCGGGGCCCCGCCGGGTCCCGCCGCGCCCCGCGGTCGCAAGAGCGTGACCGGCACCCGCAGGACCGTGGCAGCGCTGTTCCTGCTGCCCGCGCTGGTGCTGCTCGGTGCGCTCGTGGTCTACCCGATCGGGTACTCGCTCGTCCGCAGCTTCTACAACTCCTCCGGCGACGGCTTCGCCGGCTTCGACAACTACCAGACCCTCTTCACCGACGACGGCATCCGCACCGCCCTGAAGAACAACGTCCTGTGGGTGGTGTTCGCGCCGACGGTCGCCACCGCGCTGGGCCTGGTCTTCGCGGTGCTGACCGAACGCGTGCGCTGGGGAACGGCGTTCAAGCTGGTCGTCTTCATGCCGATGGCGATCTCGATGCTGGCCGCGGGGATCATCTTCCGGCTGGTGTACGACCAGGACCCGGACAAGGGCGTCGCGAACGCGGTGTGGGTGGGCGTGCACGACACGTTCGCGCAGTCGTCGGCGTTCCCGAAGGCGCACCCGGGCCGTGACTCGCCGCTCCGGCCGGATCAGGGCGGCTTCGTCACCAAGGCGCCCGTCCGCGCCGGGCAGCCGGTGGCCCTGCCGCTGGTCGGCGTCGCCCCGGACCAGCTGCCGGACGACGCGAAGAAGGCCGCCGCCGCGAAGCCGCGGCCGGGGGAGGTCACCGGCAGCACCTGGCAGGACTTCACCCGCGGCAAGGGCGTCGGCCGGCTCGGCACGCCGGATCCGTCCGAGGTGGGGTACGCCGGGATGCGGATCGAGGCGGTGAAGGACGGCGCGGTGGTCGCGTCCACGAAGGCGTCCGGCGACGGCACCTTCACCCTGCCCGCGGCGGCCGACGGGGCCGTGCTCCGGCTGCCCGCGAGCAACTTCAGGGAGCCGTACAACGGGGTCGACTGGCTCGGTCCGGCGCTCGTGACGCCGTCGATCATCGGGTCGTACGTGTGGATGTGGGCGGGCTTCGCGATGGTGCTGATCGCGGCCGGGCTCGCGGGCGTGCCCCGGGAGCTGCTGGAGGCGGCGCGGGTGGACGGCGCCACCGAGTGGCAGGTGTTCCGCAAGGTCACCGTGCCGCTGCTGGCGCCGGTGCTGGCGGTCGTGGTCGTCACCCTGATGATCAATGTGCTGAAGGTGTTCGACCTGGTGTTCATCATCGCGCCGGGCTCCTCCCAGGACGACGCGAACGTGCTGGCGCTGGAGCTGTACCGCAAGGGCTTCGCGGAGGGCCAGCCGGGCATCGCGAGCGCGATCTCGGTGTTCCTGCTGCTTCTGGTGATTCCGGTGATGCTGTTCAACGTGCGTCGGCTGCGGCGGGAGGTACGGCGATGACGGCGACCGCCGGAAGCATCGGCAAGGCCGAACCGGTCCGTACGGTGAAGGCGAGGCGGTCGGCCGGCGCCCGGATCGCCGAGCGGCTGAGCGGCGGGCTGGTCCGGGTGGTCCTGATCCTGGTGGGCCTGTTCTGGCTGGTGCCGACCATCGGCCTGCTCGTCTCGTCCCTGCGCACACCGCAGGACATGAGCGCGAGCGGCTGGTGGACGGTGTTCACCGAGCCGTCCCAGCTGACCGTGGACAGCTACCAGCGGCTGCTGGAGAACTCCGACATCACCAACTCCCTGGTGAACACGGTGCTGATCACGGTTCCGGCGACCGTGCTGGTCGTGGTGATCGGGTCGCTGGCCGGGTACGCCTTCGCGTGGATGGAGTTCCCGGGCCGGGACTGGTGGTTCCTGGGCGTGGTGAGCCTGCTGGTGGTTCCCGTGCAGGTCGCGCTGATCCCGATCGCCGAACTGTTCGGCAGGATCGGGCTGTTCGGCACGATCCTCGGGGTGATCCTGTTCCACACCGGCTTCGGCCTGCCGTTCGCGGTGTTCCTGCTGCGGAACTTCTTCGCGGAGATCCCGCGCGAGCTGCTGGAGGCGGCCCGGCTCGACGGTGCGGGCGAACTCCGGCTGTTCGCCCGGGTGGTGATGCCGCTGGGCGGGCCGGCGATCGCCAGCCTCGGCATCTTCCAGTTCTTGTGGGTGTGGAACGACATGCTGGTGGCGCTGGTGTTCACCAAGTCGGGCACCCAGCCGATCACGGTCGCGCTGCAGACGCAGGTACGGCAGTTCGGCAACAACATCGACGTGCTGGCGCCGGGCGCGTTCATCTCCATGGTGATCCCGCTGGCCGTGTTCTTCGCGTTCCAGCGGCAGTTCGTGTCCGGGGTGATGGCCGGAGCGGTCAAGTAGCCGCGGAAAGGGCAGTGTTGGAGGGGCGGGCCGTCGGCGGCCCGCCCCTCGGCGTTCACCCGGTGTCCCCCGAATGCCGTAGGAACCCGTAACCAAGTCACTTCATCGGCCGTTCCCGGGCAGAACGCCCGCGCCGACCGACCCATGGATGTCCCTTGCCCAGGTTCAGTGTCATTGTCCCCGCGTACAAGGTCCAGGCGTATCTCCCCGAGTGCCTGGACTCGGTGCTCTCGCAGTCGTATCCCGATCTGGAACTGATCGCCGTGGACGACTGCTCGCCCGACGCCTGCGGCACGATCATCGACGAGTACGCGGCCCGGGACGCCCGGGTGAAGCCGGTCCACCTGGCCGAGAACCAGGGCCTGGGCCGGGCCCGGAACGCGGGCCTGGCCCAGGCGACCGGTGACTACCTGGTCTTCCTGGACAGCGACGACACCCTCACCCCGGACGCGCTGCGGGCGGTCGCCGACCGGCTCAAGGAGACCGGGGACCCGGACGTGCTGGTCTTCGACTACGCGCGCACCTACTGGGACGGCCGCATGGTGCGCAACCAGCTCGCCGCCCAGCTCACCGAGCAGGGCCCGGCGCCGTTCCGGCTGGAGGACCGGCCGGGGCTGCTGCGGGTGCTGATGGTGGCCTGGAACAAGGCCTGTCGGCGGGACTTCGTCGAGCGGCACGGCTTCCGGTTCCCGCCGGGCTACTACGAGGACACCCCCTGGACCTTCCCGGTGCTGCTGACCGCGCAGTCGCTCGCCACCCTGGACCGGGTGTGCGTGCACTACCGGCAGCGCCGGCAGGGCAGCATCCTCGGCACCACCAGCGACCGGCACTTCGACCTGTTCGAGCAGTACGACCGGGTGTTCGCGTACGTCGAGGAGCGGCCCGAACTGGCGCGCTGGCGACCCGAGTTGTTCCGGCGGATGGTCGACCACTACGTGACGGTGTTCACCAAGCCGGGCCGGCTGCCGCGCGGCAGCCACGGCGCGTTCCTGCGCCGGGCCCGCGCCCACTACCGCCGCTACCGGGTGCCGGGGGCGCGCCTGCGGCTGCGGCACGCCCTGGTCCGCTTCGGGCTGCACCGCACGTTCCGGGCGCTCCAGCTGGCCGCGGCCGTCCGCCGGCGGGCGCTGAAGTCCGCGGTCAAGCTGGTGCGCGCCGCGCGCACCGCCGGCCTCCAGCTGCACTACCGGTTCCAGCTGCGGCTGCCGCTGCGCTGCGACCGTGCGGTGTTCGCCGCCCGGGAGGGCCGCGGGGACCCGGCCGCGCTGGAGGAGGCGTTCCGTACGCACGTGCCGCGGGTGAGCACGGCGTGGGTCGCCCGGCCCGGGCGGGAGCACGCGGCACCGGCGGGCCCGCGCCGGCTGCGGCCCGGCACGGCCGCCTACTGGACGGCGCTGGCCCGCTCCCGCTACCTGGTCAGCGACGCCGGCTTCGAGGGGCGGCTGCGCAAGCGGCCCGGGCAGATCTTCGTGCAGACCCAGCAGGGCACCCCGCTCGGGTACGCGGGCCTCGACCTGCTGGAGCGCCCGGCGGCGGCCCGGGACCTGGACCTCGCGGAGCTGCTGCGGGGCGTCGACCAGTGGGACTACGTCCTGTCGGGCAACCGGCACGCCACCCTGACCTGGGAGCGCGTCCACCCGGGCGGCTACACCACGCTGGAGTACGGGCTGCCCCGCAACGACGTGCTGCAGCGGGCGACCGCGGCGGACGTGGCCCGGCTGCGCGCCACGCTGGGCGTCCCGGAGGGCGCGGTCGCGATCCTGTACGCGCCCGCCCACCGCGACCACCGGCGCACCCAGGAGCCGCTGCTCGACCTGGAGCGGATCGTGCGCCGGCTGGGCCCGCGCTTCGTGGTCCTGGCGCGCACCCACACCCCCGTGCGGGGCACCCGGATCATCGACGTCTCCGGCCACCCGGACCCGGCGGAGCTGTGCCTGGCCTCCGACGCGCTGCTCACCGACTACGCGCCGGTCATGTTCGACTACGCGGGCCTGGACCGGCCGATCGTGGTGCACACCGAGGACTGGGCGGCGTACGAGGCGGTCCACGGGGTCTACGTCGACCTGCGGGCCTTCCCGCCGGGCGCGGTGGCGCGCAGCGAGGACGAGCTGATCGACATCTTCGCCACCGGCCACTGGTGCGGCTCGCGCTCGGCGCAGCTGCGGGCGGCGTTCCGGGAGCGGTTCTGCCCGTGGGACGACGGGCGGGCCGCCGAACGGGTCGTACGCCGGGTGGTGCGGGGCGAGACGGAGCTGCCGCCGGTGGTGCCGCTCGCCGACCGGAAGCCGGCGCCGGCGGCCTGCGCACGGTCCCCGCTGGCCACCGTGCCGCAACCTTCCGGTCCCCTTCCCGTCACCGAGAGCCACTGAACACCGTTGGTCCTTCCGGGAGTTCCCATGCCCCTCGGCTCGACGCGGCCCACCCCGAGCCGGCCGTCCACCTGGCGCCCGGCGGGACGGCCCGGCCGCGTCCGCACGACGACAGAAAGAACAGAATGCCCCGCTTCAGCATCATCGTCCCGTCCCACGGGGTCGCCGGCCGGCTGTCCCAGGCGCTGGACTCGGTCCTCGGCCAGTCCTTCGGCGACCTCCAGCTGATCCCGGTCTGCGACGCCCCCGACGCCCCGGCCGCCGAGGTCGCCGCCGGGTACGCCGGGCGGGACTCCCGGGTGACTCCCGTCCACTCGCCGCCGTCCGCCGGGCTGAGCGGGGCGCGCAACACCGGGATGCGGGCGGCGACCGGCACCTACCTGCTGTTCCTGGACGGCGACGACCTGCTGCTGCCGGGCGCGCTGGCCGCGCTGGACGCCCGGCTCACCGAGACCGCCGGCGTGGACGTGCTGTACACCGGGCACGAGCGCGTCCCCTGGTGGGAGGGCGAGCCGGCGAACCCGGCCGCACCGCTGCTCGCGGGGGCCCCGAAGGGCGCCTTCGCCCCCGCCGACCGGCCCGCCCTGACCGGCGTGCAGCTGCCGGCCTGGAGCGCCGTCTACCGCCGCGCCTTCCTCGCCGACCGGGAACTCGTCTTCCCCGACGGTCACTTCACCGACCTCGGCTGGGGCGGCCTGGTGACCGTCGCCGCCGGGCGGATCGCGGTGCTGCACCAGGCCGTCGTACGGCACCGGCTGCGCCGGCAGGGCAGCCGGCTCAATCAGCCCGGACCGCACCAGCACACCCTGCTGGACCAGGTGGAGCAGGTGCTGACGCGGGCGGCCGACAGCGGTCTGCCGGCCGAGCGGACCGGGCCGCTGTTCGACCAGCTGTTCTCCGTGGTGCTGAAGACGGCGTCCCGGCCGGAGCGGCTGCCCTCCGGGCACCGGGCGTTCTTCCGCCGCGCGGCGCGGCTCTACCGGCGGCACCGGCCGGCCGGGCACCGGGTGCCGGGCGGCAGCCTGGGGGTGCAGCACCGGCTGCTGGCGGCGGGCGCGTACACCGCGTTCCGGGCCCTGCGCGGCGCCAACCGGGCGGCCGACGGCGCCGTCGGCCGGCTGCCGCGCCCGCGCCCGCTGCGCACCCGGCTGCGCTACCTGCGCGACCTGCGTCGCCCGCTCGACGCCCGGCTCGCCGTGTACTGCGCCTACTGGGGTCGCGGTTACGCCTGCAACCCGGCCGCGATCCACGCCAAGGCCCGCGAACTCGCCCCGCACATCCGCTCGGTGTTCCTGGTCGAGGCCGGCCAGGAGCACGCCGTACCGGAGGACGTCGAGTACGCGGTGATCGGCTCCCGACGCTACTGGGAGGTGCTGGCCCGCGCGAAGTACCTGATCAACAACGCGAACTTCGCCGAGGGCGTGGTCAAGCGGCCGGGCAGTGTGCACCTGCAGACCCAGCACGGCACCCCGCTGAAGACGATGGGCGTGGACCAGTCGACGTACCCGGTGGTGGCCGCCCAGTCCGGCAGCTTCACCAGGCTGCTGGGGCGGGTCGACCGCTGGGACTTCAACCTGTCGTCCAACCGCCACTCCACCCAGATGTGGGAACGCGCCTTCCCCGGCTCCTACGAGCACCTGGAGTACGGCTATCCGCGCAACGACGTCTACTACACGGCGACCGCGAGCGATGTGGCCCGGATCCGGCGCGAACTCGGCGTCCCCGAGGGCAGCACGGCCGTGCTGTACGCGCCGACCCACCGCGACCACCACACCGGCTTCGAGCCCGGCCTGGACCTGGAGGCGTTCTGCGAGGCGGCCGGCGAGGACGTCGTCGTCCTGCTGCGCGCCCACTACTTCTACGACCGGGGCCGCTCCCGGAACTCGGAGCGGATCATCGACGTCACCGCGCACCGCTCCTCCGAGGACGTGTGCCTCGCCGCGGACGCGCTGGTCACCGACTACTCGTCCATCATGTTCGACTACGCCAACCTGGACCGGCCGATCGTCGTGTACGCCGACGACTGGGACGTCTACCGGGAGACGCGGGGCGTCTACTTCGACCTGACGGCCGAGCCGCCCGGACCGGTCGCCCGGACCCCGGAGGAACTGGCCGCCGTCTTCCGCGACGGCTCGTACGCCGGCCCGGAGGCCCGGGCGCTCAGAGCCGCGTTCCGGGAGCGGTTCTGCCAGTTCGACGACGGGCGGGCCGCCGAGCGGGTGGTGCGCAGGGTCCTGCTCGGGGAGCCACCGGAGGCGGTCCCGCCGGTGATCCCGCTCGCGGAACGCCTGCCCGCCCCCGCCGCCGCGACCCTCGTGAGGAGCTGACCCGCCGTGCCCCGCTTCAGTCTGATCGTGCCCTGTTTCAAGGTGCAGGGCTTTCTGCGCGAGTGCCTGGACTCGGTGCTCGGGCAGTCCTTCGGCGACTTCGAGCTGATCGCCGTGGACGACCGCTCCCCGGACGGCTGCGGCGCGATCCTCGACGAGTACGCCGCACGCGACCCGCGCGTGAAGGTGCTGCACCTGCCGGAGAACGTCGGCCTCGGCCGGGCCCGCAACGCGGGTCTCCCGCACGCCACCGGCGACTACCTGTTCTTCCTGGACAGCGACGACACCCTCACCCCGGGCGCGCTGCGGGCCGTCGCCGACCGGCTCGCCGAGGCCGACGACCCGGACGTGCTCGTCTTCGACTACGCGCGCACCTACTGGTGGGGCGGCACCCGGCGCAACGTCCTCGCGCCCGTCCTGGCGGAGGCCCCCGCCACCTTCGCCGTCTCGGAGTACCCGCAGATCCTGGACCTGCTGATGGTGGTCTGGAACAAGGTGTACCGGCGGGAGTTCGTCGCGGAGAACGGCTTCGAGTTCCCGCCGGGCTACTACGAGGACACGCCCTGGACGTTCCCGGTGATGCTGAGCGCCCGCCGGATCGCCGCCCTGGACCGGATCTGCCTGAACTACCGGCAGCGCCGGCAGGGCAACATCCTGTCCACCACCAGCCGCAAGCACTTCGACATCCACGACCAGTACGAGCGGGTCTTCGCGTTCGTGGCCGGGCGGCCGGAGCTGGCGCGCTGGCGGCCGTACCTGCACCGCAAGATGGGCGAGCACTGCCTGGACATCCTCGCCAAGCCGGACCGGCTGCCGCCCGCGGACAAGGCCGAGTTCTTCCGGCGTACGGCGGAGATGTTCCGCCGGCACCGGCCCGCGGGCGCCCCGGTGGACGGCGAGGTCGCCGTGCTGGAGGGGTCCTGGGCCGGGTACCGGCTGAAGCAGCAGGCGGCGCGGGCCGGGCGAGAGGCGGCCCGGCGGGCGGAACGGGTGCGCCACGCGGCCGGCGGCCGGGCCCGCGCCGGCTGGGCGGCCCTGCACGCGCACCGTCCGCTGGACGAGCACCTCGTGGTCTACTCGGCGTCCTCGCACCGGGGCCTGCTCGGCGACCCGGCGGCCGTCCACGCGGCGGCCCGGGAGATCGCCCCGCAGCTGCGCGGGGTGTGGGTGGTGCGGGACGCGGAGACGGCCGCGCAGCTGCCGCCCGGCACGGAGCACGTGATCGTCGGCTCGCGGCGGTACCTGGAGGTGACCGCGCGCGCGAAGTTCTTCGTCAACGACGTCAACTGGCCCGGCTCCCTGGTCAAGCGCCCCGGCAGTGTGCACATCCACACCCACCAGGGCACCCCGCTGAAGTACATGGGGGCCGACCTGCTCGACAAGCCGGGCGCCCGGCTCGGCTTCGACGTGCCGCAGATGCTGCGCCGGGCCGACCGCTGGGACTACAGCCTGGTCGCCAACCACCACTCCGAGCTGGTGTGGGAGCGGGCCTACCCCTGCCACTTCACGTCGGTGCGCACCGGCAGCCCGCGCAACGACGTGCTGGTGAACGGCGGGGCCGGTGACTTCCGGGAGCGGCACGGCATCCCGGCGGACCACACGGTCGTGCTGTACGCGCCGACCCGCCGGGACTACCGCCGGGGCGGGCACGTGGACCGGATCGACCTGGCCCGGTTCGCGGCCGACCTCGGCGAGGGGCACACGCTCGTGGTCCGGCTGCACCCGTCGCTGGCGGCCGGCCCCGCGCGGGGCATGGGCCTGGCGGAGCTGGCCCGGCGCCGGATCGTGGTGGACGCGACCGACGAGCCGCGGACGGCGGACGTGCTGCTCGCGGCGGACGTGCTGGTCACCGACTACTCGTCCGTGATGTTCGACTACGCCGTCCTGGACCGGCCGATCGTGGTGCACGCCGACGACTGGCCCGCGTTCCGGGCGAGCCGGGGCACCTATTTCGACATCACCGCCGAGCCGCCCGGCCACGTCTCCACCTCGTACCGCGAGCTGGCCTGGCTGTTCGCCTCGGGCTCCTGGCGGGACGAGGAGTCGGCGCGGCTGCGCGCGGACTTCCGGGCCCGGTTCTGCGCGTACGACGACGGGCGGGCCGCCGAACGGGTGGTCCGGACGCTGCTGCTGGGCGAGCCGGCGCCCGGGCCGCAGCCGGTGCGGATCCCGGGCCAGGCGGCGGCCCCGGACGCGCTCACCTCTGCGTGACCGGTGCGCGAGGGGGCCGGCCCCGACCGGGACCGGCCCCCTCGGACGCGCTCGGCGTCACTCGACGATCAGGTCGACCTCGATGTTGCCGCGGGTGGCGTTGGAGTACGGGCAGACCTGGTGGGCGGTCTCGATCAGCTTGCGGCCGGTCGCCTCGTCCACGGTCTCGGGCAGCTCGATGCGCAGAGTGACCTTCAGACCGAAGCCCTCGCCCTGCTTGCCTATGCCGACCTCGGCGGTCACGGCGGCGTCGCTGACGTCGACCTTGGCCTGGCGGCCGACGAGGCCGAGGGCGCTGCCGAAGCAGGCGGCGTACCCGGCGGCGAAGAGCTGCTCCGGGTTGGTGCCCTGGCCGTTGCCGCCCAGCTCCACCGGCATGGCGAGGGCCAGGTCGATCTTGCCGTCGGAGGAGACGGCACGGCCCTCGCGGCCGTGGGTGGCGGTGGCGACAGCGGTGTAGAGCGCGTCCATGGAGACCATCCCTCTGGGGTGTGGCGGTTCGTTGCGACCACAAGTAGAGCACACAATTAAGTTGTGCACAACAAAATGGTTCGCAAGAGCTATCCTGGAGCCATGAACGACATGGACTGGCTGCGCCTGGACCGGCAGATCTGCTTCTCCCTGCACGCCGCGTCCCGCGCCTTCAACGGCGTCTACCGCGTGATCCTGAAGGAACTCGGGCTCACCTACCCGCAGTACCTGGTGATGCTGGTGCTGTGGGAACAGGGCGAACTGCCGGTCAAGAAGCTCGGCGAACAGCTGCGGCTCGACTCGGGCACGCTGTCCCCGCTGGTCAAGCGGCTGGAGGCGGCCGGTCTGGTGCGGCGCGAACGCAGCGCCGAGGACGAGCGCTCGGTCCTGGTCCAGCTCACCGGGGAGGGCGCGGCACTGCGCGAGCGGGCCCTGGAGGTGCCCCGCCGGATCATGTCGGCGACCGGCTTCGACCTGGCCGAGATCGTCGACCTGCGCGCCCGCCTCGACCAGCTCACCACCGCTCTGGACGCGGCGGCGGAGGCGGAGGCGCGGGCAGCCCGCTGAGCGGTCGGACGTAGAGCCGTACGGTGACCACGCCCCGCACGGCTTCCCGGCGGGCCACGAACTGCTGCCCGAGCACGGTGGCCTTCGCCCGCTCGACGGGGTTGCGCGGCGCCCGCCGGCCGGCGAGCAGCCGCCCGTCCGCGACGACCCACACCCGGTCCAGTCGCGCCAGCCTCCGGCGCACCTCCGCCGGCCCGGCCTCCCGCCCGTACAACGTCCCGGACTCGGCGGCCCCCGCCACCAGCGCCACGTCCCGCGTCCCACGGAAGGCCCCCGGATACGTGAGCGCCACGTTCCGCATCGGCCCGGGGAGGAACAGCACGGGGGCGCCGGGGGGTACGTTCCGCCCGGCCGCCCGGGAGATCGCGCCCAGGTCGTCCGGCCGGTGACCGGGCTCCCGGTCCTTCTGGAGCAGGGGGAGCTGGTGGAGGAGGGAGAGGGCCAGGGCGAGTACGCCGGTGAGGGTCGCGCAGGGGGACCCCGGTACGGGGGCGCTCCTGCCCGGGCGGGCGGGCACAGGGCGGACACCGGCGCGCAGGCGCCCGACGGCCCCCGCCACCCGCTCGGCCCCGCAGGCCACCAGCAGCGGCGCCCCCGACAGGGCGTAGAGCACGTACCGGTCGACGTACAGCGGTGACCACTGCGACGCCAGCATCAGCACCACCGGCGGCACCACGACCACCGGCAACGCCACCCCCGCGCAGGTCAGTTCTCCCCGCCGGCCCACCAACCCCGCCAGTCCGAGGACCCCCAGCCCGAAGCACACCCAGAACACCTCGTCCGTCGGCCCCAGGAACTCCCGCAGCAACCTTTCCGCAGTCCCGGCCGTAGGCGCGCGCAGCCACGCCAGCTGCGCCGCCTGCCGCTGGGACACCGCCACCATCGGCAGCAGCGCGAGCACCACCGCCGCCGCCGTACACCCCCAGCCCCGCCACACCCGCCGCGCGGCCCGGGCCAGCGCCAGCGACACCGCGTGGGCGAGGAGCAGCAGCACCGCGAACTCGTGCAGCCAGCAGGTGAGTCCGAGGACGGCGCCGTAGGGCCACCAGGAGCCGCCCCGCACGGCCCGGACGAACAGCAGCGTCGCGCCGGTGGCACCGGCCGCGACGAGCGCGTAGGAGCGGCCCTCCTGGGCGAAGTGGCCGGCCATCGGCGTGACGGCGTACAGCAGTCCGGCCCACAGCCCGGCCCGCGGTCCGGCCAGCCGCATGCCGAGGGCGGCCACCAGGCCCGCCGTGCCGGCCGCCGCGCACAGCGACGGCAACCGCAGGGCGACCTCGCCGGGGTGGACGGCGAGGACGGCGTGCACCAGCAGGTAGTACAGGCCGTGCACCGCGTCCACGTCGTGCAGCAGCCGCCAGATCTGCGGCACGGTACGGCGCCCGACCTGGTGACTGACCGCCTCGTCGCGCCACATGCCGCCCCGGTCGAGTCCCCAGAGGCCGAGCCCGGACATCACCAGCGCGGGCAGGCCCACGACGGCGGCCCGGTGCAGCCGGGTCCGGGACACCGGTACCCGGTACGGTGGGTGGCTCGTTGCACCCGTCGGCACACCGGGGGTCACAGCCGCCCGAGGCGACTGGGGTTTCGCAGGAAGCCCGACGTTCACCATGGCCCGATCTCTTACGATTAGCCAATATTTGCGGTTCTTGACGGCGTATCAGCATGAATACACCATCCGCACCGCTTAGGCTCCCATGTGATGAACCGTCTCCGCGTCACCCCCGGCCCGGTCCTCACCCTCACCGCCGTCTGGCTCACCACCCGCGCCCTGATGCTGTGGCTGCTCGTCCAGGGCGGCGCCCGGCTGCTCGGCGGCGGCTCGGTGGGCCGCGAGGTGTGGCGGCTGTACTTCCACTGGTACGGCGTCCTCACGCACGGCTCCTTCCCGGTGCACGACACGCTGTGGCAGTACCCGCCGGGCGCCGGCGCGGTGCTGCTGGCGCCCGGCCTGCTGCCGGGCCTGACGTACTTCGAGGCGTTCGTGGTGGTCACGCTGGCCGTGGACGCGCTGGCGCTGGCGGCGCTGCTCCGCGCGGGCACCCGGCCCGGACGCAGCCTGCTCGGCGCCGCCCTGTGGACCGGCGGCCTGCCGCTGCTGCTGCACCTGCCGCTCGCCCGGTACGACGTCCAGGTCACCGCCTTGGCCATGCTCTCCCTGCTGGCCTCGGCGCGCTCCCCGCGCGCGGGCGGTGTCCTCGGGGCGCTGGGCGCGCTGGCGAAGGGGTGGCCGGCGCTGGTGCTGCTGGGCACGCCCCGGGGCCGGCCGACGCGCACGGCGTGGGCGTGGGCGGCCGGGTCCGGTCTCGCGTGCCTCGCCCTGCTCGCGGCCCGCTTCACCCACCCGCTGTCGTTCCTGCGGGAGCAGGGCGGCCGGGGCGTGCAGATCGAGTCGCTCGGCGGTACGGCGCTCAACCTGGCCCGGCTCGCCGGCTGGCCGGGCCGGGCCCGCTACCGGTACGGGGCGATCGAGGTCGTCGGCCCGCACGTGCAGGCCGTCGCCACCGCCTCCCTCGCGCTGACGGCGGTCTCCTTCGGGCTGCTGGTGCTGTGGCGGGTGCGGGCGCGGCACTGGACCGGGGCCACGCCGTTCGACGCGGCGCTGACCGCGGTGCTGCTGTTCACGGTCACCAGCCGGGTCATCAGCCCGCAGTACATGATCTGGCTGATCGGCCTGGCCGCCGTGTGCCTGACCTCGCGGCACACCAGCCAGCGGCCGGTGGCCATGCTGGTCCTGGGGGCGTCCGCGCTCAGCACCCTGGTGTACCCGATGTTCTACGGTGAGGTGGTCGACGGCACCTGGACCGGGTGCCTGCTGATGCTGGCCCGCAACGGGGTGCTGACGGCCGCCGCGGTGGTCTCTTTCGTGCGGCTGTGGCGGGCCGCGCGGCCGCCGGCCGGAAAGAACCAGCCGCAGACGCAACCCCGACCCGGTTCCGACCGTCTTCCGGAGCGAGCACTAAGCCTCTCTTAACGGGGTATTACCGAATATTCGTACGCTCCCGGCCCGTGGACCCCATGCATCCAGAACCGCGACACCCGCACCCGGCGCCGGCCCCGGCGCCAGGACCGGCATCATCGTCGACGCCGGCGCCCCAGGTCGCCGTCGTCGTGATCGGCTACAACGACCGCGCCCATGTGGGTGAGGCCGTGCGCTCGGCACTCGCGCAGGGCCCCGCGGTCGCCGAGGTGATCGCCGTCGACGACTGCTCCACCGACGGCAGCGACGAACTGCTCGCCCGGCTGGCGGCCGGGGAACCGCGGCTGCGCGTGGTGCGCCGCCCGGTGAACAGCGGCGGCTGCGGCAGTCCGCGCAACGCCGGCGTCGACGCGGCGACCGCGCCGTACGTGATGTTCCTGGACAGCGACGACGTGCTGCCGCCCGGCGCGGTGGACGCGCTGCTGACGGCGGCCACGGAGGCGCGCGCCGAGGTGGCGAGCGGACTGTGCGTGCGCCGGGAGCTGCCCTCGGGGCGCGACCAGCCCTGGCAGGAGCCCCTCTACACGGCGCCCGCCGTCCTCGCGCGCCCCGCCCAGCGCCCCCGCCTGGTGCACGACACGCTGTGCGTCAACAAGCTGTACCGCACCGACTTCCTGCGCACCCACGGCATCCGCTTCCCCGAGGGCCGCTTCCTCTACGAGGACTTCGTCTTCGTCGCCCGGGTGCTGGCCGCGAGCCCGCGCATGGCGCTCGTACCGGACCGGGTGTACGTGTGGCAGGTCCGCCGGTCGGCCGAGCGGCTGTCGCTCTCGCTGGACCGGGGGCGCATAGAGAACTGGACCGCGCGTCTGGAGGCGTCCGCGCTGGCGTACGACATCCTGCTGAGCGCCGGGCAGAAGGACCTGGCGCGGGCGGCGCGGGCCAAGTTCCTCGACCACGAGGTGCGCATGTACGTGCGCGAGCTGGGGTTGCGCGACGCGGAGTACCGGCGCGCGTGGTGGGAGCACACCCGGGAGTACCTCGCGCGCTACGACGCGGCCGACTGGGAGCTGAACCCGTCCGCCCCCGGCCGCCTGATCGGCCGGGTCCTGCTGGAGTCGCCCGAGCCGCGCGACCTGCCCCGGCTGCGGGAGCTCGCCGCCCGCCCGGCGCGCCTGCTCCCGCCGTACGCCCGCACCCCCGACGGGACCCCGATGTGGTCCGCCGACCTCCCCCAGGTCTCTCTGGCCCCCTTCCTGACCCGGCCCGTCGCCGGGCTGCCGCTCGCCGTGGACGCGGAACTGCACCCCCGCGCGCGGGTCTCGCTGCTGCGCCTGCGGCTGCACGAGCTGTACGGCAGGGTGGCCGAGGCGGACCCGCGCGAGGTGGAGCTGGAGTGGCAGGCACGCGAGGACGACCGCACGCGCGGACGCACGACGGTGGCGCTCACGCCCTCCGGCACGGACACCTGGTCGGCCGAGGTCCCCGTCGACCTGGCGCGAATCGGCTCGGGCACCTGGGACCTGCGCCTGGCCCTGCGCTTCGCGGACGGCACGCAGCGGGAGATGACGGCGCACGCCCTCACGGGCGCCGGCCGGCTGCGCCGGCGCGCCGTCCCGAGCGCCGTGCACGGCGTGCTCCTGGTCCAGCCGTACGCCACGCACTCCGGCGCACTCGCCCTCCGGGTCGCGACCGGACTCGGCGGAGTGCTGCGGGTGGTCCGCGGCCGGCTCCGCCGCCTGTTTCACTGAACACGGGCCGACCGACGAGCTGACGAGGGGATGGCCGCAATGACCTGGCTGATCACCGGCGGCGCCGGATACATCGGGGCGCACGTCGTACGGGCGATGACCGAGGCGGGCGAGCGCGCGGTCGTCTACGACGACCTGTCCACGGGGGTCGCCGCGCGCGTGCCGGCCGAGGTCCCGCTGGTGCGCGGCTCGGTCCTGGACGCGGACCGGCTGGCCCGCGCCCTCGCCGAGCACGAGATCACCGGGGTGGTCCACCTGGCGGCGAAGAAGCAGGTGGGCGAGTCGGTGGAGCGCCCGCTGCACTACTACCGGGAGAACGTCGAGGGCCTGCGCGTGCTGCTGGAGGCGGTGACGGCGGCGCAGATCCCGTCCTTCCTGTTCTCCTCCTCCGCGGCCGTCTACGGCATGCCCGACGTCGACCTGGTGACCGAGGAAACCCCCTGCCGGCCGCTGTCCCCGTACGGCGAGACGAAACTGGCCGGCGAGTGGCTCGTGCGGGCCACGGGCCGGGCGACCGGCATGGCCACGGCGGCGCTGCGCTACTTCAACGTGGCGGGCGCGGCCGGCCCCGAGCTGGCCGACACCGGGGTGTCCAACCTGATCCCGATGGTGTTCGAGCGGCTCACCGAGGGCGCGGCGCCGCGGATCTTCGGCGACGACTACCCGACGCCCGACGGCACGTGCGTCCGTGACTACATCCACGTGGTCGACCTGGCCGAGGCCCATGTGACCGTCGCCCGCGCGCTGCGCTCCGCGCCCGGCACCGACCTGACCCTCAACATCGGCCGAGGTGAGGGCGTGTCCGTCCGCGAGATGATCGACCGCGTCAACGCGGTCACCGGCTACAACCGCCCCCCGACGGTCACCCCGCGCCGCCCCGGCGACCCCGCCCGCGTGGTCGCCTCGGCCACCCGCATCGCCACGGAACTCGGCTGGCAGGCCAAGTACGACGTCCAGGACATGATCACGTCGGCGTGGGAGGGCTGGGTCCGGGTCCGTCCGGAGGCGGCGCGGTCGTAGCAGAGGGGCTCGGCGGGTCCCGTCACAGCGCCTTGAGCGCCCCCGCCGTGGCCCGGGCCAGCTTCTCCAGGTAGTCCTTGGGCAGCCTGGGTGAGCGGATCACCACCGCGCGCCAGTACAGCGGTCCGGAGATCAGGTCCAGGGCCAGCTCGGGATCGAGCCCCGCCGGCAGCTCCCCCCGCGTCTCCGCGGCCGCCACGATCCGGCTGGCCACGCCCTCCTGGCCGTCCCGCAGCGCCTTCTGGAAGGCCTCCGCGAGGTCGGGATTGCGGGCCGCCTCGGCCTGGAGGTCGGGAATGATCTGCGACGCCACCGGATGCCGCAGCGCGCGGGAGGTGACCTCGTACAGCAGCCGCAGGTCACCCTCCAGAGACCCGGTGTCCGGCACCGGGAACCCGGTCACCGCCAGCGCCGACACCACGTCCAGCACCAGGTGCAGCTTCGAACGCCACCGCCGGTACACCGCCGTCTTGCCGACACCGGCCCGCCGGGCGATCCCCTCGATGGACATGCGCGCGTAGCCGACGGCCGCGAGCTCCTCGAAGACGGCCGCCCGGATGGCCTCGGTCACGTCCTCCCGGAGCACGGCCGCCCCGGCGGGCGCCCGGCGGCGCGCACGCACCGGCGGCTCGTCGGCGGACCCGGCGGCGTTCGTCGTCATACCGCACAGCATAGGGGCGTCACGACGAAACGGTTGCGTTCCGACGTCGATTGGCCCTACGCTCCCGTTACGACGATACGGTCCCGTCCCGACGTAAGAGAACGTGAAGAGAAGCGTAAGGAAACGCCGGACGACGGGAGCGAACGCGGCGATCCCGGCGAAAGTCGGACGCAGCACCCCCTCCCCCGAGCGAAAGCAGCGGATGTGAGTCAGGTCCTCCACACACCGCCCCCGACCCAGGCCCCGGCCGACGACGACCTCGCGGCGCTGGCGGCCCGGCACGGCCTGTCGGTCAGCGGCGCGCGCCCCTCCCTGCCGGAGTACGTCCGCCAGCTGTGGGCCCGCCGCCACTTCATCAGCGCCTTCGCCACCGCCAAGCTCACCGCGCAGTACAGCCAGGCGAAGCTCGGCCAGGTCTGGCAGGTCATGACCCCGCTGCTGAACGCGGCGGTGTACTACTTCATCTTCGGCGTGCTGCTCGGCACCAAGCACAACGTCCCGGACTACGTCCCGTTCCTGGTCACGGGCGTGTTCATCTGGACGTTCACCCAGAGCTCGATCATGGCGGGCACCCGCGCGATCTCCGGCAACCTCGGCCTGGTCCGCGCCCTGCACTTCCCGCGCGCCGCCCTGCCGATCTCCTTCGCCCTCCAGCAGCTCCAGCAGCTGCTGTTCTCGATGGCCGCCCTGGTCGTCATCCTGCTCTGCTTCGGCGTGCCGGTCGCCGCCTCCTGGGTGCTGGCGCTCCCGGTGCTCGTGCTGCAGTTCACGTTCAACGCCGGGGTGTCGATGATCGTGGCCCGGATGGGCGCCAAGACCCCGGACATCGCGCAGCTGATGCCGTTCGTGCTGCGCACGTGGATGTACGTGTCCGGCGTGATGTGGAGCATCGACAAACTGGCCCGGAAGGACGACCTGCCGCACATCGTCACCGTCCTGCTGGAGCTCAACCCGGCCGCGGTCTACATCGACCTCATGCGGTTCGCGCTGATCGACAGCTTCCACGCCACGTCCCTGCCCCCGCACGTCTGGGCGGCGGCCACCGGCTGGGCCCTGCTCGCCGGCATCGGCGGCTTCATCTACTTCTGGAAGGCTGAGGAGACGTACGGCCGTGGCTGAGCACAGCGAGAAGATCCCCACCGTCGTCGCGGACGACGTCGACATCGTCTACCGGGTCAACGGCACCGGCGCCGGCCGCGGCTCCGCCACCGCCGCCCTCAACCGCATCCTGCGCCGCAAGCAGACCGAGAAGGCGGCCGGCGTACGCCGGGTGCACGCGGTGAAGAAGGTGTCGTTCGTCGCCTACCGGGGCGAGGCGATCGGTCTCATCGGCACCAACGGCTCCGGCAAGTCCACCCTGCTCAAGGCGGTCGCGGGCCTGCTCCCGGTGGAGAGCGGGCACATCTACACCGACGGCCAGCCCTCCCTGCTGGGCGTCAACGCGGCGCTGATGAACGACCTCACGGGCGAGCGGAACATCTACCTCGGCGGTCTCGCCATGGGCATGTCCCGGGAGCAGATCAAGGAGCGCTACCAGGACATCGTCGACTTCTCCGGGATCAACGAGAAGGGCGACTTCATCACCCTGCCGATGCGCACGTACTCCTCCGGCATGGCCGCCCGGCTCCGCTTCTCCATCGCCGCCGCCAAGGACCACGACGTCCTGCTGATCGACGAGGCGCTGGCCACCGGCGACCGCTCCTTCCAGAAGCGCTCCGAAGCGCGCATCCGCGAGCTGCGGCAGCAGGCGGGCACGGTCTTCCTGGTCAGCCACAACAACAAGTCGATCCGCGACACCTGCGAGCGGGTGCTGTGGCTGGAGCGCGGCGAACTGCGCATGGACGGTCCGACCGAAGAGGTCATGAAGGAGTACGAGGCCTTCACCGGCGACAAGAAGCCGGCCCCCGCGAGGCCTGCGGCGAAGACACCGGAGCAGAAGAAACCGGAGCCGAAGGCAGCCGACCCGAAAGGGGAAGTGAAGGAGGCGAAAGCGTCCGGCACGAAAACGGGCACATCGCAACCGGACGCGCCCAAAGTGCCTCTTCCTTCCTGAGCCCTCTCTTACGCCGAGCGCAGTCATCCCTTTCATCCGCTTAGTGACAGTATGTTATGAAGGGTTGCGCCCGGAGACATCAAGCCGAAGGAGTCCACTGCGATGCCCCAGCTGAGTGTGATCGTCTACGGGCCGAACGCACAGGGGCATCTGACCGAGCTGCTCGGCTCCCTGGAGTCCCACCCCCTCCCCGACACCGAGGTGATCGTCGCCGCGGTCGGCGCGTGGGCGCGGGAGACGGCCGAGGCCCACGCCCCCGAGACCGTCGTCGTCCCGCTGCCGGACGGCACCGGTGACGCGGAGGCCCGGGCGGCCGGCGCCGCCCGCGCCTCCGGCCGCTGGCTGCACTTCGTCCACACCGAGGACGGCCTGCCGGCCGGCGCGCCCCGCCTGATCGTCGAGCGGACCGCCGAACTGGACGCCGTGAGCCCGGCGCCGGACACCCCCGTGGACGTCCTCCTCTTCGACCACGTCACCACCACCTGGCAGACCGCCGCCCGGCCCTCCCGCGACGGCCGCCACCTCGCCGCCGTCGGCCGCGCGAGCCTGCCCCTGGACGAGGCCGCCGACCTGCTGCGGCTCACCCCGCTGCTCGGCAACCGCGCCCTGCGCGCCGCCTTCTGGCAGGCCCACGAGGAGCAGCTGAACACCGAGGACGAGCCCCGCGCCGCCCACGCGGCCCTGCTGCTCGCCGGCCGCGTCGCCTGCCTGAACCAGACGGCGTACGAGCACCGCGTGCTGCGCCCCGAGAGCCTGCCGCCGCGGGTCCCCGAGGACCGGCTGAGGCTCATCGACCACTACGAGTCCCTGCTCGCGCTCACCAGGGACCGCCGCGCCCCCCGCACGGTGCTCTACGACCTGATGGTGCGCGACCTCATCCGCACCTTCGCCCGCGAGGACCTGCCCGAGCCGGTGGCCCGCGAGTTCTTCCGCCGCGCCTCCCTGGCCGCCGTCCGCTGGCGCCCCGAGGGCCACCGGCGCCCGGCGGGCCTGGAGGGCGTGCGGCACGGGCTGCTGGAGGAGGGCGCCTACACCAAGTACCGCGCGTTCCAGACGGCCAACCGCACCCGCCGCGCCGCCCGCAAGGCCGTACGGACCCGCAAGCGGCGGCTGGGCGCCAAGATCCGCGACCACCAGTACCAGCGCGCGCTGAGCCGCCCGGTGAACCCCAGCCTCGCCGTGTTCGCCGCCTACTGGGACCGCGGGGTGTCCTGCAACCCGGCCGCGATCGCCGCGAAACTCGCCGAACTCGCCCCGCACATCCACCCGGTCTGGGTGGTGAACAAGGAGAACGCGGCCCTGCTGCCGCCCGGCACCGACCACGTGGTCCCCGGCACCCCCCGCTACTGGGAGACCCTGGCCACCGCCAAGTACCTGACGAACAACGTCAACTTCCCGAACGCGGTGGTCAAACGCCCGGACGCGATCCACCTCCAGACCCACCACGGCACCCCGCTCAAGCGGATGGGCCTGGACCAGATGGACCACCCGGCCGCCGCCAAGGGCCTGGACTTCGCCGCGCTGCTGGCCCGCATCGACAAGTGGGACTACAGCGTCAGCGCCAACAGCCACTCCACCCGTATGTGGGAGCGCGCCTACCCGTCCCGCTACACGTCCCTGGACTACGGCTATCCGCGCAACGACGTCTTCTACCGGGCCACCGCCGCCGACGTCCGCGCCGCCCGCGACCGCCTCGGCATCGCGCCCGGGAAGACCGCCGTCCTCTACGCCCCCACCCACCGCGACTACGAGGCCGGCTTCACCCCGCGCCTCGACCTCGCCGCCCTCGCCGACCGCCTCGGCGAGAACACCGTCCTGCTGGTGCGCGCCCACTACTTCTACGGCGGCGCCGCCTCCCCGCTGACCGGCCTGCGCCGCTCCGGCCGGATCATCGACGTCTCCTCCTACGACCCCGTCGAGGAACTCTGCCTGGCCGCCGACGCGCTGGTCACGGACTACTCGTCGATCATGTTCGACTACGCCAACCTGGACCGCCCGATCGTGATCTACGCCGACGACTGGGAGACGTACCGGACCACCCGGGGCGTCTACTTCGACCTGATGGCCGAACACCCCGGCCAGGTCGCCCGCACCCAGGAGGAACTCGCGGAGATCTTCGCCTCCGGTGCCTGGCGCGACGACGGCGCGGCCAAGGCGCGGGCCGCGTTCCGGCGCCGGTTCTGCGAGTACGACGACGGACGCGCCGCCGAACGGGTCGTACGCCGGGTGTTCCTGGGCGAACCGGAGGACGCCCTGCCACCGGTGCTCCCCCTGGAGGACCGCACCCCCGCCCCGACGCCCGAGGAGGCCACCGCATGACCACCCCCGACGTCACGGTCACGGTCATCGTCTTCAACGACGCGGCCCGCCTTCCCCGCGCGGTCGCCTCGCTGCGCGCGCAGACCCACGCGAACATCGAGATCGTCATCAGCGACGACCACTCGACGGACGACACGCCCGCGGTGGCCCGGGAACTGGCGGCGCAGGACCACCGGATCCGCTACATCCGCCTGCCGGAGAACAGCGGCGGGTGCAGCGCCCCGCGCAACCGGGCCATCGAGATCGCCCGGGCGCCGTACCTGATGTTCCTCGACAGCGACGACGAACTCCCGCCGCGCGCGGTGGAACTGCTGCTCGCCGCGCACCGCGAGCAGGAGGTGGACTTCACCATGGGCGCGGTCCGCCGGGTCCGGGTGGACAACGGCCGCCGCACCACGTGGATGCCGCACCTGGTCGCCGAACGCCGCACGGTGGAGGGCATCGAGCAGGACCCCCGGCTCCTCTTCGAGCACCTGTCGACCAGCAAGATGTACGCCCGTGCCTTCCTCGACCGCCACCAGCTCCGCTTCCCCGAGGGCATCCACTACGAGGACCAGCTGTTCTCGGCGCAGGCGTACTGCCTGGCGAAGGCGTTCACGATCATCCCGGACCCGGTGTACGTCTGGTACATCGAGCCGTTCGCCGCGGCGGCCTCCGCCTCCATCTCCAACCAGCGGCACAAGATCTCCAACGTCCGCGACCGGGTCCACGTCCAGCGGCTGATCGACGACTTCCTGGTGAGCAGCGGGCACGCGGGGCTGCGGGAGGACAAGGACTTCAAGTTCCTCAAGCACGACTTCCGGATGTACGCGGGCGACCTGCCGTACCGGGACGAGGAGTGGCTGGCGTCCTTCGCGGACCTCATGACCCCCTACCTGGACACGCTCTCCCCCGACGCGTACGCCCGGCTGCCCCGCGCCGAGCGGGTGGTGCTGGAGCTGCTGCGCGACGGCCGCCTGGCCGAGGTGCGGCTGGCGGCGCGCGGACTGGGCCACGCGGTGGCGCCGCGGCAGGTGACGACCGGCTCCGACGGCATTCCCTACTGGGGCGACAGCGTCCCGTCGACGGACCGTGCCCGCCGCGAACTCGACGTCTCCGAGCTGGAGCTGGACACCCGGCCGTTCCCCACCGCCCAGTTCCGCCACGAGATCACGGAGCTGACGCCCGGGCCCGGCGCGTCTCTCCTCCTCGCGATCCGCACCTACGACCCCGGTCTGCGGCTGCCCGTCGGGCCCCAGCGCGCGTCGCTGCTCCTGACGCCCGGCCGACGCCGCATGACGGTGCCCTTCCGCCTCGACCCGGTCCGCCCCGGCGTCTTCGAGGGCACGGTCCGGCTGGACCTGGCCGCCGCGCAGGTCCCGCTCCACGGCTTCGCCGGCCTACGGCACCCCCTGGTCCGCCTGGACCAGCAGGGCCTTTCCAACTCGGCCGTGCTCCTCGCCCCGCTGGACTTCGCGCCGCGCACCGTCCGCATCCCCTACCACTCGGGCGCAGCCCCGCACGACCTCACGATCGAACCGGAAACCCGCAACCCCGGCCGGCTGCAGATCCGCTGGACCCCGGTCGGCGTGACAGCCCACGTCACCCGCCCCCTGCTCCACCGCCTGGCCCACCCCCGCCTCCGAAACGCCGCCCGCCTGGCAGCGAGCGTGTTGAAGTAGGCCGGGGCCGCCCCGTCGGCACGCCGCAGCCTGCGGGCAGTCGTGCCGCTGGGGCGGCGCCCGTCCCAGAAGAAGCAGCACCCTGCCCGCGCCGGTAAGCGGACCCACCCCCGGCCCCGTGCGGCTCAGGGGAGCACTCGGTACAGGGTCTGGTTGCCTGGGCCCACGGCCACCTTGCGCAACCCCGGTGCCGGGCTGCCTCCGACGACCCACCGCACCCCGTACTCCCGCAGAATCTCCCGCCGTTCGGCCGCCCCCGCCCCCGCGGAGAAGTACCGCTCCACCGCCGCCTCCCGACGCCCCGCATCCGGAAGGAACACATCGGGATACCCCGGCGCCACGGTGTACGGCCCGTACGCGGGGATCTGCCGGGCCGGGAACGTACGGGCCATCACCACATCCCCGTACTTCACCCCGGCCCGCATGATCCACTGATAACCCACCCACGGCGTCCGGTACTTCTCGGCGACCACCCGGGGAAGCGCCTCCCGGTCCACCACGTACCCGAGCGTCCCGGCCTGCGTCCACGCCCCCACCGCCAGCGCGGCGAGCAGCACCCACGCCCACCCCCGCCGCACGGCCCGCCGCCCCGCCGACACCGCCTCCAGCGCGGCCGCGAGCTGCGCCGGGATCAGCGCGGCGGGCAGGGCGCGGCCCCAGGAGTAGTGCCCGGTCAGACCCCCCGCGGCGAACACCAGCACGCCGAGGAGGAAGAAGAGGACCAGCGGGTCCCGGTGGTCCCGCCGCCAGCGCAGGCCCAGCGCCGCCACCCCGAGCAGCACGAGCCCGAACCGTCCGGCCAGGTCCTGGTAGAGCGGCTGGTGGATGGCCTCCAGGTCCGCGCCGACGGAGAACAGCGCGAAGAAGTCGTAGTACGGCCAGAGCCACAGCACCAGCAGCCCCGGAACCAGCCCGGCACCGAGCCGCAGCAGCAGCCCCCGCGCCGGCTTCCCCGCGAGCACCACGGCCAGCCCGCCCAGGGACGCCACGACCCCGGTGAACTGATGGCACAGCAGGATCAGCGCCCACAGCACCCCCAGCCCCGCCCACACCCCCCACGCGGCCTCCGCGCGCACCGCCCGTGTCAGCCAGGCCCAGAAGTGGAAGCTGAGCCCGAGCGCGAACACGCTGGGGTACGCCATCGTCAGGGCAAGGGAGTTCAGCCCGAGGAAGCCGCTCCAGTTGAACAGCACCGGCCCCCAGAGCAGCAGCAGGCTCAGCAGGGCCAGGGCGGGGGCGGCGCGATGGGCGCTGAGCGTGCGAACGTACCGCAGGACCCCGGTCGCCAGCAGCGCCAGCCCGGTGAGCGCGGCCAGCCGCAGCACCACGAAGACGGACAGGCCCGTCAGCTTGGCGACGACGCCGAGCAGCAGCATCCACGGCGAGTAGTAGGGGCTCGGCGTGTCGGCGTCGACCAGCGGGTTGCCGGGGTGCAGCAGGCTGTGCCCGAGGCGCTGGACGGTGGCCGCGTGCATGCCGAGGTCGCCCGCCCACGGCAGGCGGACGACGGCCAGGAGCAGCAGCACCATGACCAGCGCGGCGGCGAGCTGCGGCAGCGTCCGGCCGGCGCGCGGCGCGGAGCCACTCGGCGATGCCGTGGGGCTCACCGGTTCGGTGTCTGACGGCGCGGTGTGCACACCGCCGACCCTATCCGAAGCCCCGCGAAGAGCAGGAAAAGGTAAATACCCCGCAGGTTTCCGGCAAGACGCCGGCAAGAAGCCCGCCAGAAACGCCGGAACGCGAGAATGCGGGAACGCCGGAACGCGACAGGCGCCCCCGGTGTACGGCCGGGGGCGCCTGTCGTGTCGTACGCCTACGAGTGCGTGCGCAGCAGCGTCCGCATCGTCCGCATCGCCACCGACAGGTTGGCGAGGTCGAAGGAGTCGGAGCTGCGGATCTCGTCCAGCGTGGTGCGGGCGCGGCTCAGGATCGCCGCGTTCTTCTGCTCCCAGGCCTTGAAGCGCTGCTCGGGCGTCGAGGTGCCGTTCCCGACGGCCAGGACGTCCGCGGTGAGCGCCGCGTGGGCCGCGTACAGGTCCTCGCGGATCGAGGCGCGGGCCATGGACTGCCAGCGGTCGGCGCGGGGCAGCTCGATGATGCGGTCCATCAGCTGGGTGATGTTCAGCCGGTCGGCGAGGTCGTAGTAGATCTCGGCGACGTCCAGCGGCTCCTTGCCCATGCGGTCGGCCACCGACACGATGTCGAGCGCCGGGAAGGCGGAGGAGAACCCGGCCACGCGGGTGGCGAGTTCGTCCGGGACGCCGGCCGCGGACAGCTCGTCGTACACGTGCTGGTACCACTCCAGGTCCGCGCCGCGCAGCAGCTTCGGCAGCTCCTGCCAGACCCGCTCGACCCGCTCGGCGAAGAACTCGACCGTCTCGGCCAGCTGCAGCGGCTGCGGCCGGTTGTTGAGCAGCCAGCGGGTGCCGCGCTCGACCAGGCGGCGCGAGTGCAGCCGGATCCGGGTCTGGACGGCCGCTTCGACCCTGTTGTCCAGGGCCTCCACCGCGTCCCACACCGGCGCCGAGCAGAAGATCGCGCGGGCCACGGTCTGGGCGCGGACGATCTCCTCCAGGGAGGCCCCGGTCTCCTCGCGCAGCCGGTGCAGATACGTCGTACCGCCCGTGTTGACCGTGTCGTTGACCAGCACGGTCGTGGTGATCTCGCGGCGCAGCGGGTGGTTGTCGATCGCCTCGGCGAACCGCTCGCGCAGCGCCGTCGGGAAGTAGGCGTGCAGCAGACCGCGCAGGTACGGGTCGTCCGGCAGCGAGGTGTCCAGCAGCTCCTCGGCCACCGTGATCTTCGTGTAGGCCAGCACGACGGCCGTCTCCGGGCTGGTCAGGCCCTGGCCGCCGGCGAGGCGCTCGCGGATCTGCCGGTCGGTGGGCAGGAACTCCAGTGCCCGGTCCAGGTGGCCCTCGCGCACCAGGTGGCGGATGAACCGCTGCTGGGCGTGGAGCATGTCCTTGGCCTGGAGGAGCGCGTTGGCCAGGGCGGTGTTCTGCGCGTAGTTGTTGCGCAGGACCAGCGCGCCGACCTCGTCGGTCATCTCGGCGAGCAGCTTGTTGCGCTGCTTGACGGTCATGTCGCCGTCCGCGACCAGGCCGTTCAGCAGGATCTTGATGTTCACCTCGTGGTCGGAGGTGTCCACACCGGCGCTGTTGTCGATCGCGTCGGTGTTGATCTTGCCGCCGAGCATGGCGAACTCGATCCGGCCGAGCTGGGTCAGGCCCAGGTTGCCGCCCTCGCCGACGACCTTGACCCGCAGGTCCCCGCCGTCGACGCGGATCGCGTCGTTGGCCTTGTCGCCGACGTCGGCGTTCGACTCCGCCGACGACTTCACGTACGTACCGATGCCGCCGTTCCACAGCAGGTCCACCGGCGCCTTGAGGATCGCCTTCATCAGGTCCGCCGGGGTCATCTTGGCGACCTTGTCCTCGATGCCGAGGGCCTGGCGGATGTGGCTGTTGAGCGGGATCGCCTTGGCGGTGCGCGGGAAGATCCCGCCGCCCGCCGACAGCAGCTCGGTGTCGTAGTCGGCCCAGCTGGAGCGGGGCAGCTCGAACAGGCGGCGGCGCTCGGCGTAGGAGGTGGCCGCGTCCGGGTGCGGGTCGATGAAGATGTGCCGGTGGTCGAAGGCGGCGACCAGGCGGATGTGCTCGGAGAGCAGCATGCCGTTGCCGAACACGTCACCGGACATGTCACCGATGCCGACGACCGTGAAGTCCTCGGTCTGCGTGTCCACGCCCAGCTCGCGGAAGTGCCGCTTCACGGACTCCCAGGCGCCGCGCGCGGTGATGCCCATGCCCTTGTGGTCGTAGCCGGCCGAGCCGCCGGAGGCGAAGGCGTCGCCGAGCCAGAAGTTGTACTTGTCCGCGACCTCGTTGGCGATGTCGGAGAACGTCGCCGTGCCCTTGTCGGCCGCGACCACCAGGTAGGTGTCGTCGCCGTCGTGCCGGACCACGTCCTGCGGCGGCACGACCTCGCCGGCCACCATGTTGTCGGTGATGTCGAGCAGGGCCGAGATGAACGTCTTGTAGCTGGCGATGCCCTCGGCCAGCCAGGCGTCGCGGTCCACGCCCGGGTCGGGCAGCTGCTTGGCGACGAAGCCGCCCTTGGCGCCGACCGGCACGATGACGGTGTTCTTCACCATCTGCGCCTTGACCAGGCCGAGGATCTCCGTGCGGAAGTCCTCACGCCGGTCCGACCAGCGCAGACCGCCGCGCGCGACCTTGCCGAAGCGCAGGTGCACGCCCTCCACCCGCGGCGAGTACACCCAGATCTCGTACGCCGGGCGCGGGGCGGGCAGGTCCGGGATGGCCTGCGGGTCGAACTTCATGGAGACGTAGTCGTGCGGCTTGCCGCCGAGCCCCTCCTGGAAGAAGTTCGTGCGCAGGGTCGCCTTGATGACGGTCAGGAAGGAGCGCAGGATGCGGTCCTCGTCCAGGCTGGCCACCTGCTCCAGGGCCGCGTCCAGCTCTTCCAGCAGGGCGTCGGTGATCTCCAGGCCGGCCTTCTGCCGGTCCGGGGACATCCGCGCCTCGAAGAGGGAGACGAGCAGCCGGGTGGTGTGGACGTTGTTGCGGAGGGTGTCCTCCATGTAGTCCTGCGAGAAGGTCGAGCCGGCCTGCCGCAGGTACTTGGCGTAGGCGCGCAGCACCATCGCCTGCCGCCAGGTCAGCCCGGCGCTCAGCACCAGGGCGTTGAAGCCGTCGTTCTCCGCCTTGCCGGTCCAGGTCGCGGCGAAGGCCTCCTGGAACCGCTCGCGGCCGTCGTCGCCGAGGTAGTCGCCGTTGCCGCCGCCGAGCGACTTCGGCATGCGCAGACCGAAGTCGTAGATCCAGGCGGTGGTGCGGTCCGCGCAGCGCAGCTCGTACGGCCGCTCGTCCGTGACCTCGACGCCGAGCCGGCTCAGCACCGGCAGCACCTTGGAGAGGGAGACCGTGCCGCCCTTCTGGTAGATCTTGAAGCGGCGCTCGTCGGGCGCGGCGCCCACCGGTTCGTACAGGCTGAGCGAGAAGGCCTTGTCCTCGCTCAGCTGCTCCAGGTGGACCAGGTCGGCGACCGCGGCACGCGGGCTGTGGTCGGCCTTGTAGCCCTCGGGGAAGGCGTGGTTGTAGCGGCGCAGCACCTCGGCCGCGCGCTCCTCGCCGCACTCGGCGGTCAGCGCCTCGGCGAACGCGTCGGCCCAGGAGCGGGCCGCCTCGACCAGGCGGGCCTCGATGCGCTCCTTGTCGTTGTCCGACAGCTCGGGCAGCTCGGTGCCCTGCGGGACGCGGACGACGAAGTGCAGCCGGGACAGGATCGACTCGGTGTTCCAGGCGGTGAAGTCGACGCTGGTGCCGCCCAGCTCCTCCTTCAGGATGTCGATGATCCGCAGCCGGACGCCGGTGGTGTAGCGGTCGCGCGGGAGGTAGACGAGGGCCGAGTAGTAGCGGCCGTACTCGTCCTGGCGCAGGTACAGCCGCAGCCGGCGACGCTCCTGCAGGTAGAGCACGCTGGTGACGATGGACTGCAGCTCGGCGACCGGGGTCTGGAACAGCTCGTCGCGCGGGTAGGTCTCCATGATCTGGAGCAGGTCGCGGCCGTCGTGGCTGTGGGGCGAGAAACCGGCGCGGCCGAGCACCTCGTCGACCTTGCGGCGGATCACCGGGACCCGGCGCACGGACTCGGTGTACGCGGCGGAGGAGAACAGTCCGAGGAAGCGCCGCTCGCCGACGACGTTGCCGTCCGCGTCGAACTTCTTGACGCCGATGTAGTCCAGGTACGACGGCCGGTGCACGGTGGCCCGGCTGTTGGCCTTGGTCAGCACCAGCAGCTTGTGCTCGCGGGCCTTGGCGCGGGCGTCGGCCGGGAGCCGCTCGAAGGAGGGGCTGACCGGGTGCTGGTCCTCCTGGGCGTGGTGCGGGTCCGAACGCAGTATGCCGAGCCCGGTGCCGGGCACGGCGGCGAGCGTGTCGTCCTCGCGCAGCTGGTACTCGCGGTAGCCGAGGAAGGTGAAGTGGTCGTCGGCCAGCCAGCGCAGCAGCTCACGGGCCTCCTCGACCTCGGCCCCGGGCAGGTCGCCGGGGGCGGGCTCGTCGCTCAGGCCGTCGGCGAGCCGGGTCGCCGTGGTCCGCATCTTCTCCCAGTCCTCGACGGCCTCGCGGACGTCGGACAGGATGCGCAGCAGGTCGGCGGAGATCTGCTTCAGGTCGGCGCGGTCGGTCTCCCGGTCGATCTCGACGTGGATCCAGGACTCGACGTGCGCGTCGTGCGGGAGGTCTCCGGCGGGCGGGGTCGGCAGCACCTCGATCAGCTTGCCGGTCAGATCCCGCCGGACCACGAACTGCGGGTGGATGACGACGTGGATGCCGCGCCCCTGCCGGGTCAGCTCATTGGTGACCGAGTCCACGAGGAAGGGCATGTCGTCGGTGACGACCTCCACCACGGTGTGGCTGCAGGTCCACCCGTTCTCCTCCACGGTCGGGGTGTGCACCCGGACGTTCGCGGTGCCCTGCGGGCGGGTCTCGGCGAGACGGTGGTGCGAGACCGCGGCGCCGAAGACGTCGACCGGGTCGCGGTCGGCGAGGTCTTCCGGGGCGGTGTGCAGGTAGTAACGCTGGAGGAACGCGAGCACGGATGCGCTGTCCGGGGTGCCGGGGGTGCCCTCGCTCGTCGTCCCGGTCGGTAGGTGCCCCCCGACCGGGCTGTTCTCAGCTACCCGGGCGGCCCTTTCGAGCAGCTCGGCCTTGGCTTCGTCCAGCTTGGTCTGCATTGTCCTCTGGCTCCTGTCGCGCGCCGTTGCGTGACGTAGAAGGAAGTACGGTCTCTTTCCCTCCGGCTCGACGCCACGGCCCGGGGTGTCCGGTCCGATCCGACGCTATGCCGCGAGGTGAGATGAGCGGGGGGTATTCGGCCAATCTCGGCACGCCCGTCGACTGTGACGCTGCCCTCGGCACCGCCGTGTCCCGGAGCGTCCTCGGCGTCCTGGGAGCGTCGGCGCTCCCGTCCCGCCCGCGAAGACCAGCGACCGCCGCCCGGTCACGGAGGTGTTCCGTGCAACCCGGGCGCAGGGCAGGAGCAGGATCGCCCCCGCGAGCTATCGCGCTGATCACGCCACAAGGCTATCGCCACTTACCCCGGGGCCGTCATGAGCCGTATGTGTACAAAACCGAGGGGTGAAGTTTGACGTTCTGCACAGCGGCGGGGTGGGCGTCGGTGGCGTATCCGAGCGCAGGTGCCGCACACCCGGTGCCGGCGCCGGGTGCGCAGCGGCCGGACTTCGGTCACCCGCTCGCGTCCCCGCGCCCGCGGCGGCACCCTGAGAAACAACCGGGCCCTCTTGGCAAGCGCGCCCGGCGGGGGCACGGTGCCCAGAGTCCCACCCGCCGCCCGGAGTACGACCGGAGGAGCCGACATGCCCACCAAGATCCTCATCGTCACCGGCGACGCAGCGGAGTCCCTGGAGGTCCTCTACCCCTACCAGCGGCTGCTGGAGGAGGGCTACGAGGTCCACGTCGCGGCCCCCACCCGCAAGACCCTCCGCTTCGTCGTCCACGACTTCGAACCCGGCTACGACACCTACACCGAGAAGCCCGGCTACACCTGGCCCGCCGACCTGGCCTTCTCCGAGGTCGACCCGGGCGACTACGCGGCCCTCGTCATCCCCGGCGGCCGGGCCCCCGAGTACCTGCGCAACGACGCCGAACTCCGCAAGATCCTCAAGGCCTTCTTCGACGCGGACAAGCCGGTCGCCCAGATCTGCCACGGCCCGCTGCTGACCGCCGCGATCGACTCCCTCCGGGGCCGCCGGGTCACGGCCTACCCCGCGCTGGAGCCGGACATGCAGTCGGCCGGAGCGGGCTTCCAGGACACCGAGGCGGTCGTCGACGGCACCCTCGTCTCCTCCCGCGCCTGGCCGGACCACCCGGCGTGGATGCGGGAGTTCCTGAAGGTGCTGCGCTCCAAGGCCCCGGCGAGCTGAGGTCTCCGGAAGAGCCGCGGGCTACGCCGCCATCCGCCACGCCTCGGCCACCGCGTCGGCCAGCGTGTCCACCACCGGCACGCCCACGTGCTCCAGGCTCTCCCGGCTGTGCGAGCCCCCGCTGTACAGCACGGCCTGCGCCCCCACGTACCGCGCGGCGACCGCGTCGTCCGCCGCGTCCCCGATCACCACGGTCCGCTCCGGCGCCACCGACCCCGCCAGCGCCTCCAGATGCCGCACCATGTGCTCGGCCTTGCTGCCCCCGGACGGCCCCGTACGCCCGTCGACCCGTATGAAGTGCGCCTCGATCCCGAAGCCCCGCACGAGCGGCACCAGTTCCTCGTGCCCGTACATGCTCAGCAGCGACTGGCTGTGCCCCGCCGACCGCCACCCCAGGAGCAGTTCCTCGGCCCCCTCGGTCAGCCCGCACCGCACCCGGTGCTCGGCGTAGTACCGGTGGAAGACCCCGTCCATCAGCTCCCACTCGGCGTCGCTGGGCAGCCGGCCGAGCAGCCGCTCGTAGAACTTCGGCACCGGCACGCAGTACAGCGTCCGGTACTGCTCCAGCGTGATCGGCGCGAGCCCCAGCTCGGCGAAGGCCGCGTTCGTCGCCCCGATGATCGCGTCATTGTCGTGGAACAGCGTCCCGTTCCAGTCCCAGACGATGTGCGCGCTTCCGTGCATCCCCATGTCCAAGACCGTACCCGCCCCCACCGACAATGAAGACGCCGCCCGGATCGGACCAGTTCAGGCCAGGCCGACGAGGTTGGGGATCTCCTGCGTGGCGTACCACAGCAGCTCGTGGTCGTCCGCCCCGTCCACGGCGGACTGCGCGTCGTCGTCCCCGCCGTCCGCCGCCTCCAGCGCGTCCGCCGCCGCGGCCACGTCCGGCTCCGCGTCCTCGGCGTCGACGTGCACGGCGGCCGCCTTCGCGAGCGGCACCGCCGTCGTCACGGTGACCTCGCCGAGGGCCGACGGTTCCAGCCCGCGGTCCGGGTCGGCGCTCGCGGCGCGGTCGGGCACGTCCACGGCGACCACGACCCGGCGCCGTACCGCGTCCGGGTCCGCCGCCAGCAGCCGCAGCGAGGCCAGCGCGGCCCGGCTGAGCGCCGCGTACTCCAGCTCCTCGATGTCCTCGGAGAGGTACCACTCGCGGAGCGCGGGTGTGACGGCGTACGCGACGAGGGGGCCGCTCCCCAGCTCCCCCGTCTTGTGCGCCTCGGCGAGAGCGGGGAGGGTCAGGGGGACGTAGACGCGCATGCTGGCCGCTCTTTCCTGTTCCTGGTCGAAGGCTCCGCTGGGCCCCGGGGAGGGCGGCTGGCGCGTCTCCCGAAGGGCCTTCAGGATACGTGCGGCCGTCCCCTTTCGAGTCCCTGCCCACCCCCGTGGAAGCGTCGACTCCGGGCCCGGGATTCACCCTCTCCGCCCGCTTGGCCACGGGCCTGCGGGCATCCCGCGTCCCTCGGATAGGTGAACCTCGCGGCCCCTCCCCCGTCGGCCGCGCCTTCCTTGCCGGCGTCTCCCGCACCCCGTACAAGATCCCCACCAGCTAGTTACCGCCCGGTATCCCGGGCCCGCCGAACGGGGACCCCCATGAACAAGGTCATGAGCCGTACCGCCCAGTCCCGCCCGCGGCACCGCCCGCCGACCCGCCGCGACTCCCGCCGGCCCGGCGGCGCCCCGCCCCGCACGCCCAGCCGGCCGGCGGCCGCACGACCGGAGACGGCCCGTACGCTGCCCGGAGCGGCCCTGCGGCAGCCCCGGCCCACCGACCTCTTCGCCGAGCGCCTGCTGGCCGTCCTGAGCGGCCAGCGCCCCGTCCACTGGATGCTCCGCCACACGGCGGGCCGCGCCTATGACGACCTGGCCCGGCTCGCCGAACGCAGCCCCCTGCGCACCCTCGGGCCCCGCCCCTTCGTCCACGACATCGGCTACTTCGTCCCCAGCGAGGGCACGCTGGAGGTCTTCGCCCGCATCGCCGCCGGCGACCGACTCCGCGCCATGGCCTTCCGCCTGGAACGCGGCAAGGACCTCCGCTGGCGCTGCACAGCAGTGGAAACGGGCCCGTCGTGACACCGGGGCCGCCCGCCGGTGGGGCGCGGGCATGGGTGGGCGCCGGGGCACCGGTCGAGTGCGGGCACCGGCGTGCGCCGGGGGCGCCGGCCGAGTACGGGCACGGGCGTGCGCCGGGGCGCTGGTCGGACGCGGACCCGAGCGGGCGCCAGGGCGCCGGTCGAGTGCGGACCCCGGTGTGCGCCCGGACGCCGGTCGAGGCGCGGGCATGAGCGGGCGCCAGGGCGCCGGTCGAGTACGGGCACAGGCGTGCGCCGGGGGGCGCCGGCCGAGTACGGGCACAGGCGTGCGCCGGGGGCGCCGGCCGAGTACGGGCACAGGCGTGCGCCGGGGGCGTCGGCCGAGTACGGGCACAGGCGTGCGCCGGGGGCGCCGGCCGAGTACGGGCACAGGCGTCGCCGGGGCGCCGGTCGAGCGCGGGCATGAGCGGGCGCCAGGGCGCCGGTGAGGCGCGGGCATGAGCGTGCGCCAGGGCACCGGTCGAGCGCGGGCACGGGCGTGCGCCCGGGCGCCGGTCGGGCATGGACCCGAGCGGGCGCCGGGGCGGCGGTCGGGCGCGGACCCGAGCGGGCGCCGGAGCGCCGGTCGGGCGCGGACCCGAACGGGCGCCGGAGCGCCGGTCGGACGCGGACCCGAACGGGCGCCGCGGCGCCGGTTGAGCCCGGACCCAAGTGTGCGCCGGGGCGCCCGGTCGGGCGCGGGCGCGTCGTGGTCGGGCGCGACGTTCCCCGCGCCCCCGGGGAGCCGGCCCCGCCGTCGGCCGAGGAGTGTCCCACCGGCAATGCGGAAGGGCCGGGCTCCCGAAAGGAAACCCGGCCCTTCTCACGCAGCGCCTGCGTTACTTCTTACGGCGGCGTCCGCCCTTGGCCTGTCGCCGCCGCTCCGCGCGCGTCAGCCCGTCGGACTCGGACCGCACCGGCTCCTCGTCCTCCAGGTCACGCTCGACGATGCCGCCCTCGCCGTCCACCGTCGGCGCCGAGAAGTGCAGATCCCGCCGCTGCGGAACGTCCAGCCCCTTCGCGCGGATCTCGGGACGCGCGCCCGCCTGCGCCGGGACGGTGTCCTGCACGCCCTCGCCCACCGGCTCGGCTTCCTCGACCGGGACCTCCTCGACCTGCTGCTCGACCTGGACCTCCAGGTTGAACAGGTAGCCGACGGACTCCTCCTTGATGCCGTCCATCATCGCGGTGAACATGTCGAAGCCCTCGCGCTGGTACTCGACCAACGGGTCCTTCTGCGCCATCGCGCGCAGGCCGATGCCCTCCTGGAGGTAGTCCATCTCGTAGAGGTGCTCGCGCCACTTGCGGTCCAGGACCGACAGCACGACCCGGCGCTCCAGCTCACGCATGATCTCGGAGCCGAGCTGCGCCTCGCGGGCCTCGTACTGCTCGTGGATGTCCTCCTTGATGGACTCCTCGATGAACTCCGCGGTCAGACCGGCCCGGTCGCCGGCCGCCTCCTCCAGCTCCTCGATGGTGACCTTCACCGGGTACAGCTGCCGGAAGGCGCCCCACAGCCGGTCCAGGTCCCAGTCCTCGGGGAAGCCCTCGGAGGTCTCGGCACGGACGTAGGCCTCGATCGTGTCGTCCATGAAGTGCCGGATCTGCTCGTGCAGGTCCTCGCCCTCCAGCACGCGCCGGCGCTCGCCGTAGATGACCTCGCGCTGCCGGTTGAGCACCTCGTCGTACTTCAGGACGTTCTTGCGGGTCTCGAAGTTCTGCGTCTCGACCTGGGCCTGCGCGGACGCGATCGCGCGCGTGACCATCTTGTTCTCGATCGGCACGTCGTCGGGCACGTTGGCCATCGACATCACGCGCTCGACCATCTGGGCCTTGAACAGGCGCATCAGGTCGTCACCGAGGGAGAGGTAGAAACGGGACTCGCCCGGGTCGCCCTGACGGCCGGAACGACCGCGCAGCTGGTTGTCGATCCGCCGCGACTCGTGCCGCTCGGTGCCGAGGACGTAGAGCCCGCCGAGCTGCTCGACTTCGTCCTTCTCCGCCTTGACGGCCTGCTCGGCCTTCTCCAGGGCGGCGGGCAGCGCCGCGGCCCACTCCTCGATGTGCTCCTCGGGGTCGAGGCCGCGCTGGCGCAGCTCCGCCTCGGCGAGGTCCTCGGGGTTGCCGCCGAGCTTGATGTCCGTACCACGGCCGGCCATGTTGGTGGCCACCGTCACGGCGCCCTTGCGGCCGGCCTGGGCGACGATCTGCGCCTCGCGCTCGTGGTGCTTGGCGTTCAGCACCTCGTGCTGGATGCCGCGCTTGCTGAGCTGCTGCGAGAGGTACTCCGACTTCTCGACGGAGGTCGTGCCGACGAGGATCGGCTGGCCCTTCTCGTGCTTCTCGGCGATGTCGTCGACGACCGCCTCGAACTTGGCCACCTCGGTGCGGTAGATCAGGTCCGACTGGTCCTTGCGGACCATCGGCTTGTTGGTCGGGATCGGGACCACGCCGAGCTTGTAGATCTGGTGGAACTCGGCGGCCTCGGTCATCGCCGTACCGGTCATGCCGGAGAGCTTCTTGTAGAGGCGGAAGAAGTTCTGCAGGGTGATCGTGGCGAGCGTCTGGTTCTCGTCCTTGATGTCCACCCCTTCCTTCGCCTCGATCGCCTGGTGCATGCCCTCGTTGTAGCGGCGGCCGGCGAGGATACGGCCGGTGTGCTCGTCGACGATCATGACTTCGCCGTCGATGACGACGTAGTCCTTGTCCTTCTTGAAGAGCTCCTTCGCCTTGATGGCGTTGTTCAGGTAGCCCACCAGCGGCGTGTTCACCGACTCGTAGAGGTTGTCGATGCCCAGCCAGTCCTCGACCTTGGCGACGCCGGACTCGTGGATGGCGACCGTGCGCTTCTTCTCGTCGACGTCGTAGTCGCCGGTCTCCTCGACGCCCTTGAGCGGGTTGCCGGCCTCGCCGCGCTTGAGGCGGGTGACCAGCTTGGCGAAGTCGCCGTACCACTTGGTGGCCTGGTCGGCCGGACCGGAGATGATCAGCGGCGTACGGGCCTCGTCGATGAGGATGGAGTCGACCTCGTCGACGATGGCGAAGTTGTGGCCGCGCTGCACCAGTTCGTCCTTCGACCACGCCATGTTGTCGCGCAGGTAGTCGAAGCCGAACTCGTTGTTCGTGCCGTACGTGATGTCGCACGCGTACTGCTCGCGGCGCTGGGCCGGCGTCATGTTGGCGAGGATGCAGCCGACGTTCAGGCCCAGGAACTTGTGGACGCGGCCCATCATCTCGGAGTCGCGCTCGGCCAGGTAGTCGTTGACCGTGATGAGGTGGACGCCGTCCCCGGACAGGGCGTTCAGATACGCGGGCAGCGTGCCGACGAGGGTCTTGCCCTCACCGGTCTTCATCTCCGCCACGTAGCCGAGGTGGAGCGCGGCGCCACCCATCAGCTGCACGTCGTAGTGCCGCTGGCCGAGGACGCGCTTGGCGGCCTCGCGCACCGTGGCGAATGCTTCGGGGAGCAGGTCGTCCAGGCTCTCACCGTCGGCGTAGCGCTGCCTGTACTCCTCGGTGAGGGCCCGCAGCTCGGCGTCGGAGAGGTCGACGAAGTCCTCTTCGATGGAGTTGACCTGGTCCGCGATGCGGTGCAGCTTGCGCAGGATCTTGCCTTCGCCTGCACGCATGATCTTCGAGAGGACGGACACGGGGGCTGGTCTCCTTGCCGGTCGGGCCTGGGACGGTCGGTTTTCCTTCTGACGTACTGAGCAACGGCCATCGTATGCGAGGACCCGGCTGTGCCGGGAGGCCTGGCGGCCCGACGGCTGCTTCACCCTGGACAACGGGCGGTCCATCCGGATAGTGCCGCACCGGCGCAAGGAATTACGCGAAAAGTGATCACACGCTCACGCATCGCGAAAATCCATGGCCCCGGACGGGCGACCCGAGCAGAATCGGGCGATGGAACCCGTCACGCTCACCACGGACCGCCTCGTGCTGCGCACGGTCGGCCCCGCCGACACCGACGCGGTGTACGCGGCCGCGCAGGACCCCGACATCCAGCGCTGGACGACGGTCCCCTCGCCCTACCTGCCCGAGCACGCGATCGGCTTCACCGAGCAGATCGTCCCCGAGGGCTGGGCGCAGGGGTCGATGTTCACCTTCGGCGTCTTCCGCGCCGGCGAGGAGCTGGCCGCCATGCTGGCCCTCACCATGCGCTCGCTGGGCACGGCCGAGGTCGGCTTCTGGGCGGCCAAGGAGCACCGCGGCCGCGGGTATGTCGTGGAGGCCACGCTCACCGCCTGCCGGTGGATCTTCACCGAGGTCGGTGTCGACCGTGTCGAATGGCGGGCCGAGGTCGGCAACCACGCCTCGCGCGCGGTGGCGGAACGCGCGGGCTTCACCGTCGAGGGCACCCTGCGCTCCGGCATCAACAACAAAGGGGTGCGCCGGGACTGCTGGGTCGGCTCCCTGCTCCCCTCGGACCTCGGCCTGCCCTCGACGGCCCCGTACCTGCCCGCGCGTGCCTGAGCCCGGCCCGCTGTGCTGAATTCCCAGCTCGCCACGGGCTGTCAGTGGCACCCTCTATCGTCCGACGCATGACGACCCTTCCGCGCCCCACCACCACCCTCACCGCGGACGACGCCCGCCGGATCGCTCTGCGGGCCCAGGGCCTGCTCGGCGCGCCCGACCGGCGCGCGGGCGTCCGCGGGGTGCTGCGCCACCTCGGCGCGGTGCAGCTCGACACGATCTCCGTCCTGGCCCGCTCCCACGAGCTCGTGCCGTACGCCCGGCTGGGCGCGGTCGGCCGCAAGGCCGTGGAGGCCGCGTACTGGACGGACGCCCACGCCTTCGAGTACTGGTCGCACGCCGCCTGCATCCTCCCCATCGAGGAGTGGCCGCACTTCGCCTTCCGCCGCCGCGCCTACCGCGACCGCCCCCACTGGCACCACGAACTCCCCGACGGCGCCTACGACCAGGTCATCAAGCAGCTGCGCACGGAGGGCCCGCTGACCGCCACGGAGCTGGGCGGCGCGAAGAAGACGAACGACTGGTGGGACTGGTCGGGCACGAAGGTCGCCGTGGAGCGCGCGCTGATGTACGGCGAGGTGGTGTGCGTGGAGCGGCGCGGCTGGAAGCGGGTGTACGACCTCGCCGAGCGCGCCGTCCCGGACGCGCTGCTGCACGACGAGCTGGACGACACCGAGTGCCTGCGCCGTCTGGTCCGGCTGGCGGGCGAGTCGCTGGGCGTCGGCACGCGCGCGGACATCGCCGACTACCACCGTCTCAAGGCCGAGCAGGTCGACGCGGTGATCGCGGACTCGGGGCTGGTGCCGGTCGAGGTCGAGGGCTGGGGCCGGCCGGCCTGGGCGGACCCGGCGGCCCTGGCGACGCCTCCGCGCGGCCGGCACCGCACCACGCTGCTGTCGCCGTTCGACTCGCTGATCTGGGAGCGGGCGCGCACCGAGCGGATCTTCGGCTTCACCCACCGGCTGGAGGCGTACGTCCCCAAGCCCAAGCGGGTCCACGGCTACTTCGCGATGCCGGTGCTCGCCGGCGGCCGGCTGGTCGGGCGTGTCGACCCGGCCCGGGAGGGCCGCACGCTGGTGGCCAAGCAGGTCACCCTGGACGGCCCGAAGGCGGTCCGGGCGGTCGCCCAGGCCCTGGTCGAGGCGGCGACCTGGGTGGACTGCACGAACGTCCGCGTCGAGCGTGTGGACGCGCCCGAGCTGCGCGAGCCCCTCACCCGGGAACTCGCCGGTCTCCTCGGATAGGCGCCGCCGGATCGGTCTGGGCGCTAGCGGATCTCGAGGATCTTCTCCCGCATCGCGTAGACCACGGCCTCCATGCGGGAGTGCAGCTGCAGCTTCTCCAGGATGTTGCGGACGTGGTTCTTCACGGTGTTCTCCGAGATGAACAACTCTTTGGCGATGTCCCGGTTGTTCATGCCCGTGGCGACCAGTTTGAGGACTTCCAGCTCCCGGTCGGTCAGCCGGGGCGCGGGCACCAGCCGGCGTTCGTCGGTGCGCTGGATCATCGACTTGAACTCGGTGAGGAGTTTCGACGCCATCGAGGGGCTGATCTGCGACTGTCCGTCGGCCACCGCGCGAATGGCGGTGGCCACCTCGTCGGTCGAGATCTCCTTGAGGAGGTATCCGGTCGCGCCCGCCTTGATCGCGTCGTAGAGGTCGGCCTCCTCGTCGCTGATCGTCAACATGATGATCTTGGCGCTGGGGGCGACCTCCTTGATGGAGGTGCAGGCCTCGATCCCGCCGCGCTTGGGCATGCGGACGTCCATCAGCACGATGTCGGGCAGCAGGTCGGCGGCCTTGTCGACGGCCTCGGCCCCGTCGCCCGCCTCGCCGACGACCTGGATGTCCTCCTCGGCCGCGAGCACGATCTCCAGTCCGCGCCGGAAGAGGGCGTGGTCGTCCACGACCAGGACCCTGATCGGCTCCTTGCGCGACGGGCCCGCGTCCGGGCCCATGCCGATGACATCGTCGTCGGCGTCCCCGTCCCGCATCGGTCCGAAGGTGTCCGCCATCGTTCCTCCCCCTGAAGGCTGTGGCCTGTGGTCCTGTGCCATCGCCAACCCAAGGCAGCGGCCCACCGGTTGGGCCGGTGCGGCCATGATTTCATGCCCGGACGACACGGAGGTGACGTGCGGGGCGCGAAGTGGTCGCACACCGGTGCCCCTGGGGGCGCACACGCGCTCCAGGGGCACCGGCTCAGCTTCAGCCGGGCGGGTCAGCCGCCCAGCGTGCCACCCGCCGCGGGGGCCTGCGCCTCGGTGACCATCGGGTCCGTGCTGAGGTGGATCACGCCGTAGTCGTAGGCGTGTCGCCGGTAGACGACGCTCGGTTCCTTCGTCTCGGAGTCGACGAACAAGTAGAAGTCGTGGCCGACCAGTTCCATCTCGTAGAGGGCCTGGTCGAGGCTCATCGGAGCGGCGACGTGCGTCTTCTCGCGGACGATGAGGGGTCCTTCGCCCTTGACCTCCAGCGAGCCGATCTTCTTGGTCGGCACTCCGTCCGTCTCCTCGTCATGAACGGGGAGGCCGTTGCCGTTCAGGGTCGCCGCGTCCGGGACGTGGTCGGGGACCTCTGCCGCCGAGATCCGGCGCGCGCCTCGGCGCGAGAACCGCTTGTCGTGCTGTTTGCGCAGCCGGGCGTCCAGTTTCTCCGCCGCCAGGTCGAGTGCCGCGTACGGGTCGCTGGCCGCCGCCTCCGCCCGGATCACCGGACCGCGGGAGCGGAGCGTGATCTCCACTCGGTCACAGCGGTCGGCCTGTCGGGGGTTCGGCTCCTTGGACACCTCGACGTCGAGGCTGATCACCTTGGCATCGAGCCTCTGGATCTTCTCCAGCTTCAGCTTCTCGGCCACGTGCTTGCGGAACCGCTCGGGCACCTCGGTCTTGCGGCCTTTGACGACGATGTCCACGCAGAACTCCGTTCCCGGATCGCTCCGCTGCCTCGGCGGAGCATCTCCCTTTCGCACCAGGTCCGGTGATCACCGGACCTCGGACTCGGTGACTTCCACCTCCTCCTCCCCCATGGGCGAGATCTGCACCCCACCGGTGCGGGTGATTGCGGAAAAACCCGCAGCACGGCATTCGGATATGCGAGGCCTGGCCTGCGCCTTTCCTCACACCCGAACATATCTCGCCCGGACGGATGTCGTCACCCTCTACTGCGGCGTACCTCCGTTCAGGTGAATTGCGGCTCTCACCACCTGCAACGATGCAAGTTGACGTTCAGTTCCTGTTTATTTCGAAAGAATCGCGAGGAGCGGCGATCACTGCGGCACGGAGCATCCTGCCGACGGCGTTCGGGACCGCCTTTTCCGGTGCACTGTGCACCCACTCGCTCCTCTCCTGTCGTTCACTGGTCCGTCGTTCCTCCCTACCTTCCCGAGTTATCGCCTCATACACGACCGTTCCGCGATCCGGCCGGTACAGCTCGGCCTCCCGCAAGGCCCTCGCCGCCTCGGCGAGACTGGCTCCCGTCGTCATCAGGTCGTCGACGAGCACCACACGGCCCGCGCCGAGCAGCCGGCCGCCGCCCGGGCTCACCTCCAGCGCCCCGGCGAGGTTCTCCAGGCGCTGCCGGGCGTCCAGCCCCGCCTGGTCCGCCACGGCCCGCCGCTGCCGCAGCACGGCCGTCACCCGGGCGGGTACCCCGGTGCGCCGCAGCTCCCCGGCCGCCGCGAGCGCCATCCGCCGCACCGGATCGTGCCCACGCGCCCGCACGGCCCACCGGGCGGACGGCACGGGAACCAGCAGCACGGGCCCGCGCCCCGGCGAACCACCCGCGCCGGCACCGCCTTCGCCGAGGCCTGCCCCAACGGCCCCCGCCAGTGCCCTGCCCAGCACTCCCGCGAGGACCAGCGCGCCGCGCTCCTTGTGCGCGAGCAGCAGCGCGCGCACCTCCGCCGCGTAGGGAGCCACCGCGTGCACCACCGGCAGTCCGGCCGGCTCCGGCACCGGCCGCACCCGCCGGGGCACCCCCGCGTCGAGCGTGGTCCGGCACCGCGCGCAGAGCACCGTACGAGGTGCACCGCAGCCCGCGCAGTCGGCCGGCAGCACCAGGTCGGTGAGGTCCTGCCACCACCCCCGCATGACCACCACTGTGCCAACGCCGCCGCCGGCCGGCCACCCCTGTGGACAACGCCCTGTGGACAACTCGGGGCACCGCCCCACGGCTACGGCGGGAGCACGGCTGCCGGCCCCACGGATCCGGCGGTCAGCCCGGATAGACCGGCGCGGTCCCGTCCTTGTCGACCTTCTGCCACTGGGCCCCGGACGGCAGCCGTACGATGCCGTCCTCCGAGTAGGCCACCAGCGGCACCCGCTCGTCCTCGGACGCGGCGATCGCCTTGACGCTGGTGAGCGCGCCCGGCGCCGGACCGTCGAGCGTGGAGCCGTCGACCTGGACGTACCGCATCTGCTGCACGCCGCCCTGCTCCTGCCCGACGACGAGCAGCCTGCTGTCCCCGGCCCAGGAGATGGCGCTGACCTGCTCCAGGTCCGGCGCCGCTGACCGCAGTCCGTCGACCGAGATGCCCTGCCCGGTCCCGTCCTCACGCTGGATCCGGCCGATGAACAGGGACTGCTTGCCGTCCTTCGCCACGACCAGCGCGATCCGCGCCCCGTCCGCGGCCACCCGGACGTCCTCGATCCGGCCGGGCAGATCGGGCAGGGCCACCTGTTCCGACTTGGTGACGCCCTGCTCCAGCACGAACAGCCCCGGCCGGTGCGGGTCACGGTCGGCCACCCACAGATCGCCGCGCGCGTCCCAGCTCGGCGTGGTCAGCCGCTCGGCGGGGGTCGGACCGTCACTGGTCACCGGCGGCTCGCCGAGCGAACCGCCCGACGCCAGCGACGTCACGTACAGCGACCTGCCCTCGTCGCCGACCCCGGCCGCGGCGTGCTCGTCCCGCGACACCGCGAGCGACTGCAGCCCCTTGCCGCCCTCGCCCAGCGGACCGGGCACCGGAACGGACCCGGTGCCGGTGCTCCCGGCCTGCATCCGTACCGCCCGGTGCTTGCCGTCGAGGAAGTACAGGTACTCGGGGCGCTTGGTCGAACCGTGCCAGGCGGCCGACTCGGCGCGCTCCTCGGTCAGTTCGCACAGCCGGTCGCCGCCGGTGCCGCGCAGTTCGACGGACTCCAGCGTCGGCGCCAGGTTCCGCAGGGTGAACATCACCTGCGTCGCCATCTCGGTGCACTTGCTCGAGGCGACCTGCGACGGCTTGAGGTTCAGCGGCACCGTCAGCCTGTTCTGGTCGTCCGGTGCCAGCCCGGACTCGCCCTTCTGCAGCGTCGTACCGGTGGGGAAGCTGGACCTGACCACCGGCCTGAGCCAGGCGGTGGGCCCGTTCAGCAGCGAGCGGACCATCTGGGTCATCGGGTCGACCTTGCTGCGCACGAACACCGGGTCGGCGACCGCCACCGGCTGTCCGCTCGCCCCGACCGCCGTGTTGGAGGCGAAGTAGTACTTGTCGACGGACGTGTAGTTCCGCTGGAAGTCCGACTTGCCCATGACGACGCCGTCGGGCAGCCCGTCGATGCGCCACTGCCCGCTCTTGGGGTTCTTCGTGAGGTGCAGCTTCTTGCGGTAGGAGCCGTCCGCTGGCTGGTAGGCCTGCTGGTCGTCGACCGTGGCGACCCGGGTGCCGGCCAGCACGCAGGTGACGCTGCCAGCCTCCTCCCGGCCGCCCGGGCGGCAGTCGGTCTCGATGGTCGGCCCGTTCGCGAGGACGGTGGTCGACCGCTCCGGCCGCCACTTGCCCGCCGCGTCGGCCGTCAGGTACTTGCGCGCCGTGTCGTACCCCGGGTCGTCGCTGGTCAGGGCCTCCAGGAAGCCCTGCATGATCTCGCCTGGACCGGCGCCGTCGGCCGGCGGCATGGCGAACACGCGCACGCCGGTGTCCTGCCGCGGCGTGGACTCCACGTCCCGCAGGTCGCCGCTGTCGGGCATCGAGGCACAACCGGCCAGCAGTACGACACCCAAGGCGGCGTACGCCACCGCGCGCGCCGCCCGCCGCCGTGCGCCCCCCATGCGGTCAGCGGCCACGAAAAGCCTCCCCTGGCTCGGTCGAATCCTTCGGCGTGGCCGTGTCCGGCCGGTCCCCGCCCGCCTCCGGCGCCGGACGCGCGGCGGGCCCGTCACCCGGACGCCGGGCGGCGCCGCCGCCGGGCCGGGGCACCACGCGCGCGCCGTTGCCGTTGCCCGGCAGGGCGGTCGGGTCGGCGGCGGGGGTCGCGGAGGACAGTCGCGGCGCGATCGGCGTCCTCGGCGGCAGCGCGGGCGCCTGCGCACCGGCGTGCTGCACCGGGACGGTCGCCCGCTTCTCCTCGCCCCCGCGGGCCGTGCCGGCGTCGGCCAGGCCGCGGTTGCGGCGGGAGTCCTTGGGCTCCAGCGGTATCGGCGAGCCCCGCAGCGGCTCGTCCGCGGTCCTCGGCAGCGTCAGCCGGAACTGGGAGCCGCCGCCCGGCTCGCCCCAGGCCTGCAGCCAGCCGCCGTGCAGCCGCGCGTCCTCCAGGGCGATGGACAGCCCGAGGCCGGTGCCGCCGGTGGTACGCGCGCGTGCCGGGTCGGCCCGCCAGAAACGGCTGAAGACGCGGGTCGCCTCGCCGGGCTTCAGCCCGACGCCGTAGTCCCGCACCGCGACGGCCACGGCCCCGCCCGCCGCGGCGAGCTTGACCACGACGTCCTTGCCCTCGCCGTGCTCGACGGCGTTCACGACCAGGTTGCGCAGGACGCGCTCCACGCGCCGGGCGTCCGCCTCGGCGACGACGGGCTGCTGGTCGCCGACCACCCGTATGTGCGTGCCCTTGCGCTCGGCGAGCGGTTCGGCACCGCTCACCACTCGCCGGACGACCTCCCTGAGGTCGATCGGCTCAGCCTCCAGCGCCGCCGCGCCGGCGTCGAAACGGCTGATCTCCAGCAGGTCCGCGAGCAGCGACTCGAACCGGTCCAGCTGGTCGGCGAGCAGCTCGGCCGACCGCGAGGTCACCGGGTCGAAGTCCTCACGCGCCTCGTGGATGACGTCGGCGGCCATGCGGACGGTGGTCAGCGGAGTACGCAGCTCGTGGGAGACGTCGGAGACGAACCGCCGCTGCATCCGCGACAGGTCCTCCAACTGCTGGATCTTGACCTGCAGGTTCTGCGCCATCTTGTTGAAGGCCTCGCCGAGACGGGCGATGTCGTCCTCGCCGGTGACCTTCATCCGCTCCTGCAGCCGCCCGGCGGACAGCCGCTCCGCGATCCCGGCCGCCATCCGCACCGGCGTGACGACCTGCCGCACCACCAGCCAGGCGATGGCGCCGAGCAGGACCACGACGAACAGCCCGGCCGTGGCGAGGGTGCCCTTGACCAGGCTCAGGGACTTCTCCTCCTGCGTGAGCGGGAAGAGGAAGTACAGCTCGTACGGGCGGCCGTTGGGGTCGTTGACCTGCTTGCCGATGGCGAGGCCCGGCTGCGATTCCTTGCCGCCGTCGTACACGATCCGCGTGTTGCTCTGGACGGCCGTCGTACCGCTGTTGACCCGCTCGCGCAGGGCCGCGGGCACGCTGGAGGTCGGGTTGACGTTCCCGGAGCCGCGCGGACTGCGTCCGCCGCCGCTGTCGTCGCCCACGGGCAGCGTCACCACCTCGAAGGCGCCCGCGCCACCGCTGGACAGCGACTCCACGAGATCGCTCATCCACGGGATGACGGTCTCCGACTGCCGTCCGTCCGCGGTCGACGTCCCGTCACCGGTGGCCGCACCGGTGCCGGCGGCCGCCTCGTCGGCCTTCTGCTTGGCCACCGAGAACCCGCCCGTGGCCTGGCTCTGCGACGCCTTCACCTTCGCGTCCAGCAGGCCGTTGCGCACCTGCCCGATCACGACGAAGCCCAGCAGCAGGACGACACCCAGCGACATCAGCAGGGTGGTGGCGACGACCCTGAGCTGGATGTTGCGCCGCCACAGCCGCATCACCGGCAGCAGCGGACGGCGCACCCAGCGCAGGAACAGCCGCAGCACCGGACTGCCCTGGACCCCGCCGTTCAGCAGCCCGCCGTGGAACAGGGCCCGCAGGCGCGCACCCGCCGCCGGCCGGCCGACAGGCCGCTCCGGACGGGCCCCGGAACCGCCGGGGGCCGAAGCGGCACTGTCCCCGGACATGTCAGCTCGGTCCGGCCTTGTAACCGACACCACGGACGGTCACCACGATCTCCGGCCGCTCCGGGTCCTTCTCGACCTTGGAGCGCAGCCGCTGGACGTGCACGTTGACGAGCCGCGTGTCGGCCGCGTGCCGGTAGCCCCACACCTGCTCGAGCAGCACCTCGCGGGTGAACACCTGCCACGGCTTGCGTGCGAGCGCGACCAGCAGGTCGAACTCCAGCGGCGTCAGCGCTATCGACTGCCCGTCCCGCTTCACCGAGTGCCCGGCCACATCGATGACCAGGTCACCGATGGTGAGCTGCTCCGGCGCCGGCTCCTCCGACCTGCGCAGGCGCGCCCGGATCCGGGCCACCAGCTCCTTCGGCTTGAACGGCTTGACGATGTAGTCGTCGGCGCCCGACTCCAGACCCACGACGACGTCGACGGTGTCGCTCTTGGCCGTGAGCATCACGATCGGCACCCCGGACTCCGCCCGGATCAGCCGGCAGACCTCGATGCCGTCCCGTCCGGGCAGCATCAGGTCGAGCAGCACCAAGTCGGGCTTGGTCTCACGGAAAGCGGCCAGCGCCTTGTCGCCGTCGGCTACGAAAGACGGCTCAAAACCTTCACCACGCAGCACGATCCCGAGCATCTCGGCCAGTGCTGTGTCGTCGTCGACGACAAGGACTCGTCCCTTCATAAACGACATCATCCCATTCTCGTAACAGTGACAGAGGCGCTGGTGAGCGAGGTCACTGGCCGGTGACGATAGTCGTACGGGGCCGTCACTGTCTGCCCCTGTCCGTCGACGTCCCTCTCGCTGCGGCTCTCACCGCGCCGTAGGCGGCGCCCCGGCCGTGGACCTGGCACACATCTCCGCGAGGGCCTCGGCCGTCACGGGGGAGACGGCGCCCTCCTCGGTGACGACCGCCGTCACCAGCTCGGGAGGCGTCACGTCGAACGCCGGGTTGTACGCCTGTGTCCCCAGCGGAGCCACCGGAACCCCGCCCCCGGCACCCGTCACCGGCACCTGCGGCGCCGCGACCTCGGTCACCTCGAAGCCGGGGCGCTGCTCGACCTCGATGGCCGCCCCGTCGGGCGTGTCCAGGTCGACCGTCGTCACCGGCGCCACCACGATGAACGGCACATGGTGGTACCGGGCGAGTACCGCGAGCGGATAGCTCCCCACCTTGTTCGCCACCGAGCCGTCGGCGGCGATCCGGTCCGCACCGATCAGCACCGCGTCCACCTCGCCCGCCGCGAACAGCGAACCCGCCGCGTTGTCCGTGAGCAGCGTGTACGCCATGTCGCTGCGGGCCGCTTCGTACGCCGTCAGGCGAGCGCCCTGCAGCAGCGGACGCGTCTCGTCCACCCACAGCCGCCGCAGCCGCCCCGCCCGGTGCGCCGCCAGGGCCACCGCGAAGGCCGTGCCCTCACCGCCCGACACCAGCGAGCCGGTGTTGCAGTGGGTCAGGATCCGGTGCCCGCCGCCGGGCAGCAGCTCGTCCAGCAGCGCCAGACCATGGGCCGCCATCCGGGCACTGGCCTCGGCGTCCTCCTGGTGCAGTGCCCGCGCCGCGGCCAGCGCCGCCACGGCGGCCGCGGTGGGGTCGCCGGTATCGGCCAGCGCCGCCCGGTGCGCGGCCTCGGCCCGGCGCACCCCGACGGACAGGTTCACCGCGGTGGGCCGGGCTCCCTCGAGCGCCCGGGCCGCCTCGGCCACGTCGAAGCCGCGCGCGGCGGCGAGCGCGACGCCGTACGCCCCCGCGATCCCCAGCAGCGGCGCCCCGCGCACGGCGAGCGAACGGATCGCCTCCACCAGCGCCGCCGCGTCCGTGCACACCAGCTCGACCTCTTCGGCCGGGAGCCTCGTCTGATCGAGAAGGACCAGTACGGGACCTTCTGGTGGTTCCTCCCATCGGATCGCAGGTATCTCGGTCGGCCGCCTGTCCCCGCTGGTTCGCTCCTGCTGATCAGCCATGCCGTCAGTCTGCCCCGGATCCGGCGGACAATTGAAGGAGTCCAGCCCCGACCGCGGCCGATCCCCCGGTGACCAGCCCATGGCACGATGGCTGCCAACCTGCCGCCGCGTCCGCGGACGGGCATCGAGAAGGAGCTTCGATGACAGACACTCCGGGCTGGGCATCGCCCGGATCCGCCCCGTCGTCCGAGGGTCGGGAACCCGGTGCGTCCGGCCCCGCCGAGCCCGCCGACCACCCCGGCCCCAGCGGGCCCGCACCCCAGCCGGGCCCGGACGCGCAGAGCCCAGGCGGGAAGTGGTCCAAGGAGCAGCCGCCACCCGGCCAGTGGTCGGCCCCCACCGGTGCCCCCGGCCCCCACCAGGCCCCGCCGCCCCCACCGCCCGGCCCGGGCTGGGGCGGCCAGCAGCCCGGCGGCCCCGGCCCCGGCGGCTACGGCGGCGGATACGGCGGCCCGCCACCCGGCCACGGCGGTTACGGCACCCCCGGCGGCTACCCCGCCTGGGGCGGCGGCTGGGGCGGTCCCCCGCCCGCGGCCAAGCCCGGTGTCATCCCGCTGCGCCCGCTCGGCGTCGGCGAGATCCTCGACGGTGCCGTGTCCACCATGCGCACCTACTGGCGCACGGTCCTCGGCATCGCACTGGCCGTCGCCGCGGTCACGGACACCTGCCTCGTCCTCGTGCAGGGCTTCCTGCTCAACGACGCCCTCGCCGGCACGCAGCTCGACAGCCGGACCGCCACACCCGACGACGTCTACCGCGCCCTGCGCGGGTCCATGCTCGGCACCGGCATCATCACGGTGATCTCCGCAGCCGCCGTCATCGTCGCCACCGCCCTGCTCACGACCATCACCAGCCGCGCGGTTCTCGGCAAGCCGGTCAGCACCGGCGAAGCCTGGCGCGAGGCCCGCCCGCAGATCCCGAAGCTGGCCGGGCTGCTCGTCCTGCTCGGCCTGATCACCGTCGGTGTGACCGTCGCCGGCGCCCTGCCCGGCTTCCTCGTCCTGGTCGCCGGCGGCAGCGACGCCGGCGGAGCCGCGCTGTTCGCCCTCGGCATCCTCGGCGGCGTCGCCGTCGCGGTGTGGCTGGCCATCCGCTACTACCTGGCCGCCCCCGCCCTGATGCTGGAGCGCCAGAGCATCACCAAGTCCATGAGTCGCTCCGCCAAGCTCGTGCGCGGCTCCTGGTGGCGCGTCCTCGGCATCCAGCTGCTCGCCTGGCTCATCGCCAACATCGTCTCGGCGATCGTCACCATCCCGTTCGCCCTCATCGGAGCCGCCGTGAGCGGCGACGGCATGGACAACTTCCTCGGCACCAGCGGCGAACGCGTCGGCTGGGCGTTCCTGATCATCCGGGGGATCGGCTCCCTGATCGGCACCACGCTCACCCTTCCGATCAGCGCCGGCGTCACCGTGCTCCTGTACATCGACCTGCGCATCCGCCGCGAGGCCCTCGACCTCGAACTGGCCCGCGCCGCCGGTGTCCAGGGCTACGGCCCCGGCGCCCCCGGCCCCGTCCCCGGGAGCTGATGCGGTGAGCCTCACGGGGGCAGTGTTCACGGCGGCGGCCCCATCGGGCGCCGCCGCCTCGCTCGTACGGCAGCTGCTGCACGTGTCGGAACGGGCCGTGCTCGCGGCCGGCGGCTCGGGAGACGAGCCCCCGGTGACCATCCCGCGTGATCCCGCCCGCGAGGCGGCCCGGCGCGAGCTGTCCAAACGGATGTACCACGAGAACGACCCCAGCCTGCTCCAGCGGGCCCTGAACGCGTTCTGGGACTGGGTGGACCGGCTGTTCGGCGCGGCCGCCTCGGCCACCCCCGGCGGCACGGTCGGCCTGCTCGTCGTGATCCTCTTCGTCGTCGCCGTCCTGGCCGCCCTGTGGTGGCGCCTGGGCACCCCCCGCCGCCGACCCGTCTCCGCCGCCGTCCTGTTCGACGAGCGCCCCCGCAGCGCCGCCGAGCACCGCGCCGCCAGCGAGGCACACGCAGCCCAGGGCCACTGGAACCAGGCCGTCCAGGAGCGCATGCGGGCCCTCGTCCGCTCCCTGGAGGAACGCGCCCTGCTCGACGTACGCCCCGGCCGCACCGCCGACGAAGCGGCCGCCGAGGCCGGCCGCGTCCTCCCCGCGCACTCGGACCGGCTGCGCGCCGCCGCCCGCGAGTTCGACGACGTCACATACGGCGGCCGCAGGGCCGGCGAACAGTCGTACCACCGACTCGCCGAACTGGACCGCGACCTCGAACGCACCAAACCGGCCCTCGCCCACAGCCACGCCAGCACCACCAGCACGGCCCACAGCGCCCGCCAGGGGGCAGCCGAGTGACCACCGAGGCACCCCCGACGACCACCTCCACCGCGCCGACCGGCCGCCGGGTGTGGACCCGCGCACGCGGCATCGCACTCGCCGTCGTCGTGCTCCTCGCCGCCGCCGTCGCCATGGCCGCCGTACGCTCCACCACCCGGCACGGGGAACTCGACCCGCGCTTCGCCGACCCCTACGGCAGCCGCGCCGTCGCCCAACTCCTCGCCGAGCGGGGCGTCTCCACCCGCGTGGTCACCTCGCTCGGCGCCGCCCGCGCCGCCGCCGGCCCGGACACCACCCTGCTGGTCGCCGTGCCCGACCGCTTGACCCACCGTCAGCAGACCGAACTGCACGCGGCCACGGCACCCTCCGGCGGCCGGACCGTCCTGGTCGCGGCCGGCAGCTGGTCCGTCGAACGGCTCGCCCCCGGGGTCGCCGCGGACCCCGCCACCAGCGGCGAGGACACGCTCGCCCCGGACTGCGCCCTGCCCGAAGCCCGGCGCGCAGGCACCGCCGACACCGGCGGCCTCCGCTACACCACCACCCACCTCGACGCCGACTCCTGCTACCCCAGCGAACGACTCGCCACCCTGCTGCGCATCCCCGCGGCCTCCGGAGGCGGCGACACCGTCGTGCTCGGCGCGCCCGACATCCTCTACAACGACCGCCTCGACGAGCAGGGCAACGCCTCGCTCGCCCTCCAACTCCTCGGCTCCCGCCCCCATCTGGTCTGGTACCTCCCCTCGCTGTCCGACGCCGCCACCACGGAAGGCGGCGAGCGGAAGAACTTCCTCGACCTGCTCCCCTCGGGATGGCTCTGGGCCACCCTGCAGCTCTTCATCGCGGCGGCCCTCGCGGCCCTCTGGCGGGCCCGCCGTTTCGGCCCGCTCGTGCCCGAGAAACTCCCCGTCGCGATCCGCGCCTCGGAGACCGCCGAAGGCCGCGCCCGGCTCTACCGCAAGGCCGACGCCCGCGACCGCGCCGCCGCCGCTCTGCGGGCCGCCACCCGCGCCCGCCTCGCCCCCCTCGTGGGCGTCCCCGCGGCCCAGGCGCACGCGCCCGAGGCCCTGCTCCCCGCCCTGTCCGCTCACCTCTCCGGCGACGGACAGACCCTGCACTCCCTCCTCTTCGGACCGCCGCCCGGCGACGACGCGGCCCTCATCGCACTCACCGACCAACTCGACGCCCTCGAAAGAGAGGTACGCCGTTCATGATGGACCCGACCACTGACAACGCCGGGCAGAGCGGAGACGCGGGCACCGCACGCGCCTCCCTGGAAGCCCTGCGCGCCGAGATCGCCAAAGCCGTGGTCGGCCAGGACCCCGCCGTGACCGGCCTCGTCGTCGCCCTCCTCTGCCGCGGACACGTTCTACTAGAAGGAGTCCCCGGGGTCGCCAAAACGTTGCTCGTCCGCACCCTCGCGTCCGCACTGGAACTCGACACCAAGCGCGTGCAGTTCACCCCGGACCTGATGCCGAGCGACGTCACCGGCTCCCTCGTCTACGACGCCCGCACCGCCGAGTTCTCCTTCCAGCCCGGGCCGGTCTTCACCAACCTCCTCCTCGCGGACGAGATCAACCGCACCCCGCCCAAGACCCAGTCGTCCCTCCTGGAGGCCATGGAGGAACGCCAGGTCACGGTCGACGGCACCCCGCGCCCGCTTCCCGAGCCGTTCCTGGTCGCCGCGACCCAGAACCCGGTCGAGTACGAGGGCACCTATCCCCTCCCCGAGGCCCAACTCGACCGGTTCCTCCTGAAACTGACGATCCCTCTGCCGTCCCGCCAGGACGAGATCGACGTCCTCACCCGGCACGCCTCCGGCTTCAACCCGCGCGACCTGCGCGCCGCCGGCGTACGCCCGGTGGCCGGTCCCGCCGATCTGGCGGCGGCCCGCGCCGCGGTCGCCAAGACGACCGTGTCCCCCGAGATCACCGCCTACGTCGTGGACATCTGCCGCGCCACCCGCGAGTCGCCCTCCCTCACCCTGGGCGTCTCCCCGCGCGGCGCCACCGCCCTGCTCGCCACCTCCCGAGCATGGGCCTGGCTGACCGGCCGCGACTACGTCATCCCCGACGATGTGAAGGCCCTCGCCCTGCCCACCCTGCGCCACCGCATCCAGCTGCGCCCCGAGGCCGAGATGGAGGGCGTGACCGCGGACTCGGTCATCAACGCCATCCTCGCCCACGTCCCGGTCCCCCGCTGATGGCACTCACCGGACGCGCCGCCCTGCTGGCGGCCCTCGGCTCGATCCCCGTCGGCATCCTGGAACCGGGCTGGACGGGCATCCTCGCGGTCAACGGCCCCCTGGCCCTAGCCTGCGCCTGCGACTACGCCCTGGCCGCACCGGTGCGGCGTCTCCTGCTGAACCGCTCCGGCGACACCTCCACCCGCCTCGGCGACACGGCCGACGTCACGCTCACGATCACCAACCCGTCCAGCCGCCCTCTGCGGGCCCAGGTACGGGACGCCTGGCCTCCGAGCAGCTGGCAGCCGGGCACCGAGGTCGAGGCCTCCCGGCACCGGCTGACCGTGCCGCCGGGCGAACGCCGGCGCCTGACGACCCGGCTGCGCCCCACCCGCCGCGGCGACCGCGAGGCCGACCGCGTCACGATCCGCTCCTACGGCCCCCTCGGCCTGTTCTCCCGCCAGGGCGCCCACAGGGTGCCCTGGGCGGTACGAGTCCTGCCCCCGTTCACCAGCCGCAAGCACCTGCCGTCGAAACTCGCCCGATTGCGTGAACTCGACGGCCGCACCAGCGTCCTGACCCGTGGCGAGGGAACGGAGTTCGACAGCCTGCGCGAGTACGTCCCCGGAGACGACACCCGCTCGATCGACTGGCGAGCCACGGCCCGGCAGTCCGCCGTCGCTGTCCGCACCTGGCGCCCCGAACGCGACCGGCACATCCTCCTGGTCCTGGACACGGGCCGTACCTCGGCCGGCCGGGTGGGCGACGCCCCACGCCTGGACGCCTCCATGGACGCGGCCCTTCTGCTCGCGGCCCTCGCCTCCCGCGCCGGCGACCGCGTCGCCTTGCTCGCCTACGACCGCCGGGTACGCGCCCTGGTCCAAGGCCGTTCGGCAGGCGACGTGCTGCCTTCCGTCGTCAACGCGATGGCCTCGCTGGAGCCGGAACTCGTCGAGACCGACGCCCGTGGCCTCACCGCGACCGCGCTGCGAACCGCACCCCGCCGTTCCCTCATCGTGCTCCTCACGACGCTGGACGCGGCACCGGTCGAACAGGGTCTGCTGCCTGTACTCCCCCAGCTCACCCAACGTCACACCGTTCTGGTCGCCTCGGTAGCCGACCCGCACATCGCCGGCATGGCGCAGGCCAGGGGCACCGTGGAGGCGGTGTACGAGGCGGCGGCTGCCGCTCAGGCGCAGAGCGAGCGTCGGCGTACGGCGGAACAGCTTCGTCGTCATGGCGTGACGGTGGTGGATGCGACCCCGGAGGAACTGGCGCCGGCGCTGGCGGACGCTTATCTCGCTCTGAAAGCGGCGGGTCGGCTCTGAGCGGCTTTAATGCTGCCGTCCTTCCGGGGACGCGAAAAGGCTCCAGAACGCAGAAAACCCCCGCACCGAAGTGCGGGGGTTTTCCCAAAATTTGTTCGGCGGCGTCCTACTCTCCCACAGGGTCCCCCCTGCAGTACCATCGGCGCTGTGAGGCTTAGCTTCCGGGTTCGGAATGTAACC
>NZ_JBEYXJ010000012.1:0-120640 GCF_040645015.1 Streptomyces sp. NPDC046881
GGCGGGGCCCAGCCGGCGTACCACCCCTACGCGGGACCGGGCGGCGGGCTCGGCGCCACCCCGCCGTACGGGCCCGCGGGCGCCGGGGTCCCGGCGGAGCCGGAGCGGCGCAACGGGCGGTCCACCGCGCTGCTCGTCGTGATCGCGCTGGTCGTCGCGCTGGGCGCGGGCGGCTCGGTGTACGCGCTGATGAAGAACGGCGGCGGGACGGACGACCAGGGCGACGGCAAGCCCGGTCCGGCGCCCACCGCGGGATCCGCGTCGCCGGACGGCTCCGGCTCGGCCACACCGACCGACTCGACGCCGTCGCCGTCCGCCTCCGCCGGGGCGGTACCGGAGGCCTACCTGGGCACCTGGCGGACGACCATCGACAACGCGGCCGGCTCCAACACCCGTGAACTGACCATCCGGCAGGGCGAGGTGGGCGACACCGTGCTGACGCTGGTCGCGGACGGGCCGACCGAGGGCGGGGGGTCGTACCACTGCGTCTTCACGGCCGAGCTGGCCGAAGCGCCGGGCGGCGACGGACCGTTGGAGATCGGGCCGTCCACCGTCACCAGCGGTGAACCCGCCTCCTCCTGCACCCCGGGCGAGGCCACCGAGGTCACCCTGCTGCCGGACGGACGGCTCAAGCGGGAGAAGCGGAGCGGCGGGGAGAGCCTGACCTACGACAAGGGGTAGCCCGGCGTCCAGGGCCTCTCTTCCGGATCTTGCCGGTGTCGCGGGTCGGCCAGGTGGTGCGGTCGCTCGGGGCCGGCCTGAGCCGGAAGAAAGACCCTAGCGCGGCTCGGGAGGCCGTTGCCGGGGCATGTTCGGGCGGCTGCCGTTCGCCGGGGGCAGGGGAAAGCGGCCCCCGCCGCCCCCGACCTCCTGCCGCGGCACCGCCGCCACCGCCGTCTGGATGCCCAGCGGTGCCGCCCCCGTGCGGAACTCCACCATCCAGTCGGTGGTCTCCGTGCGCACCAGCTCCGTGATGTCCTCCGAGAAGCGCCGCAGCACCGACAGGCACCGCTCGGCCGCCTCGCTCGCCGTGCCCTCCGCCGGTCCCAGCACCTCCCGCACGCTCTCCGAGGCCCAGTCGAACTGGAACGCCTGTAGCCGCCGCTGCACCGCCTGGGCGGTGGCGACGTCCCTTATCCAGCCCGACGTGACCCCGAAGAACCGGTCGACGCCGACGCAGGCGGCCGCGAGCAGCAGCGCCAGACAGCCCCAGGGCGCGACCCCGCCGGCCGCCCCGGTCAGCTCCAGCAGGGGCAGCGCGGCCCCGGCCACCGCACCGGCGGCGGCCCCGATCCGCAGCACGCGGGCCCCGCGCCGCTTCCAGACCCGGTCCCGCAGATACCACGCGGCCGTCTCCAGTGCCCGCCGCTCCGCCCACCGGTACAGGTCGTCGAGCCGTTCGGCGGGCTCGCCCCAGTCCCCGAGCGGGAAGGCCCGCCCGGTCAGATCGCCCGGCCGCAGCCCGGCCGCACCCTCGCCCCGCCCGTCCTGAGGCGGACCCTCGGGCTGCATCTCCGGCTGACCCACCCGGCACTCCCTACTGATCACTGATCTCTGCTCACCACCGGTCACTTTGCGTGACATTTCATGTCGGTGCGCGGCCCCCTTCCTACCGCCCAACGGGTGGCGGAGAGGGAGCTTTCCCAGCTTTTCCGCTCGGAAGAGGGCCTTGATCAGGTATACGACTGCCGAACTTCTCACTCGAAAGAGTGGCGGGGCGATGGGGGCGTGGACCACGTAGGCTCGTGCTCAAGGAGAAGACGTAGAGGAGCTGATCGTGTTTCCCGGTGGTGGCCAGGCCAATATGCAGCAGTTGCTCCAGCAGGCCCAGAAGATGCAGCAGGACCTGCAGCGGGCCCAGGAGGAACTGGCGAACACGGAGGTCGACGGACAGGCGGGCGGCGGGCTGGTGCAGGCCACCGTCACCGGCTCCGGTGAGCTGCGGGCGCTGAAGATCGACCCGAAGGCGGTGGACCCGGAGGACACCGAGACCCTCGCCGACCTGATCGTGGCGGCCGTGCAGGCGGCCAACGAGAACGCGCAGGCGCTCCAGCAGCAGAAGCTCGGCCCGCTCGCCCAGGGCCTGGGCGGCGGCAGCGGCATCCCGGGGCTGCCGTTCTGAGGCCTCCGCCTTCCAAGCGGAGGCGGGAGCCAACTACCGTACGTACCGAAAGGTCTCCAGGAAAGGCAGTCCGTTGTACGAAGGCGTGGTCCAGGACCTCATCGACGAGCTGGGGCGGTTGCCCGGCGTCGGTCCCAAGAGCGCGCAGCGGATCGCCTTCCACATCCTGCAGGCGGAGCCGACGGACGTGAAGCGGCTCGCGCAGGCCCTCCTGGAGGTGAAGGCGAAGGTCCGCTTCTGCGCCACGTGCGGCAACGTGGCGCAGGAGGAGCTGTGCGGCATCTGCCGCGACCCGCGCCGCGATCCCTCCGTCATCTGCGTGGTGGAGGAACCCAAGGACGTCGTCGCGATCGAGCGCACCCGTGAGTTCCGCGGCCGGTACCACGTCCTCGGCGGCGCCATCAGCCCGATCGAGGGTGTGGGACCCGACGACCTGCGTATCCGAGAACTTCTCGCGCGGTTGGCCGACGGGACGGTCACGGAGCTGATCCTGGCCACGGACCCGAATCTGGAAGGCGAGGCCACGGCGACGTACCTCGCCCGCATGATCAAGCCCATGGGCCTGAAGGTCACCCGCCTGGCCAGCGGCCTCCCGGTGGGTGGCGACCTGGAATACGCGGACGAGGTGACCCTCGGCCGCGCCTTCGAGGGGAGACGACTCCTAGATGTCTGACGCCACGCTGCACGCCTCGACGCAGAACCCGGACGACTTCGTCGTCCAGATCGCGGACCAGGTCGAGAGCTTTTTGGTGGCCGTCACGGAGGTGGCGAGGGGCGACGAACCCGAATCGGCCGTCCCCTTCCTCCTCCTTGAGGTCTCCCAGCTCCTGCTGGCCGGCGGCCGGCTGGGCGCCCACGAGGACATCGTCCCCGAGGAGCGCTACGAGCCCGACCCGGGCCCGGAACCGGACGTGGACGAACTGCGCGAGAACTTCGCCCGGCTGCTGGACCCGGTCGACGTCTACTCCGAGGTCTTCGACCCGTACGAGCCGCGCAAGGCGCCGGTGCCGGCCCGGATCTCCGACGACCTCGCCGACATCATCACCGACCTGCGGCACGGCATGGTCCACTACCGGGCGGGCCGCACCACCGAGGCCCTGTGGTGGTGGCAGTTCTCGTACTTCTCCAACTGGGGTCCGACGGCCTCCGCGGTGCTGCGTGCCCTCCAGTCCGTCCTCATCCACGTCCGCCTCAACCAGCCCCTGGAGGAGCTGGACGGCCTCGACACCGACCAGGCGGACATGGGCGACGAGACCCTGGAGTTCGAGGCGGGCCGGGTGATGGCCCAGGAGATCGGCGGGCCGCTCGGGATCCGGCCGGGGAAGTAGGCCGGCCGTCCCGCGGCGGCTGTGACCCCGGGCACTTTCCGAGTGTCCGGCGGGCCGCTGGGCAGGTGCCGGTGGCGAGCATCCGGATGTCTCACCATGCGGGAGCAGGGTGGTGGTATTCGGACGCTCGTTAGACTGAGCCGACACAAACGAACCGAGCGAGGAGCGCACGTGGGCCTTGTCGTGCAGAAGTACGGAGGCTCCTCCGTAGCCGATGCCGAAGGCATCAAGCGCGTCGCCAAGCGGATCGTGGAAGCGAAGAAGAACGGCAACCAGGTTGTCGTCGTCGTTTCCGCGATGGGCGACACGACGGACGAGCTGATCGATCTCGCCGAGCAGGTTTCTCCCATGCCTGCCGGGCGGGAATTCGACATGCTGCTGACCGCCGGAGAGCGGATCTCCATGGCCCTGCTGGCGATGGCGATCAAAAACCTGGGCCACGAGGCCCAGTCCTTCACCGGCAGCCAGGCAGGCGTCATCACCGACTCGGTCCACAACAAAGCCCGGATCATCGACGTCACGCCGGGCCGGATCAGGACGGCCCTGGACGAGGGCAACATCGCCATCGTCGCCGGTTTCCAGGGCGTCTCGCAGGACAAGAAGGACATCACCACGCTGGGGCGCGGCGGGTCCGACACCACGGCCGTCGCGCTGGCCGCCGCGCTGGACGCCGAGGTCTGCGAGATCTACACCGACGTCGACGGCGTGTTCACCGCCGACCCGCGTGTGGTGAAGAAGGCCCGGAAGATCGACTGGATCTCGTTCGAGGACATGCTCGAACTGGCCAGCTCCGGGTCCAAGGTGCTGCTCCACCGCTGTGTGGAGTACGCCCGCCGCTACAACATCCCGATCCACGTCCGGTCGTCCTTCAGCGGACTGCAGGGCACGTGGGTCAGCAGTGAGCCGATTGGGGACAAGAAGGTGGAGCAGGCCATCATCTCCGGTGTCGCGCACGACACCTCCGAGGCCAAGATCACGGTCGTCGGCGTGCCGGACAAGCCGGGTGAGGCCGCCGCGATCTTCCGGACCATCGCCGATGCCGAGATCAACATCGACATGGTCGTGCAGAACGTGTCCGCCGCCTCCACCGGCCTGACGGACATCTCCTTCACGCTGCCGAAGACCGAGGGCCGCAAGGCCATCGACGCGCTGGAGAAGAACCGCTCCGGCATCGGCTTCGACTCGCTGCGCTACGACGACCAGATCGGCAAGATCTCCCTGGTCGGCGCCGGTATGAAGACCAACCCGGGCGTCACCGCCGCGTTCTTCGAGGCGCTCAGCAACGCCGGTGTGAACATCGAGCTGATCTCGACCTCCGAGATCCGCATCTCGGTGGTCACCCGCGCCGACGACGTCCCGGAGGCCGTCCGCGCCGTGCACACCGCGTTCGGCCTGGACTCCGACAGCGACGAGGCCGTCGTCTACGGGGGCACCGGCCGATGAGCCGGGGTACGGACCGATGACCGGCAGGCCGACGCTCGCGGTCGTGGGAGCGACCGGGGCCGTCGGCACGGTCATGCTCCAGATCCTGTCCCAGCGGGCGGACATCTGGGGCGAGATCCGCCTGATCGCCTCCCCGCGCTCGGCCGGCCGCAAGCTGACCGTGCGCGGGGCGGAGGTCGAGGTGACGGCCCTGACGGAGGACGCCTTCGCCGGGGTCGACATCGCGCTGTTCGACGTGCCCGACGAGGTCGCCGCCGAGTGGGCGCCGGTCGCCGCCGCGCGCGGCGCGGTCGTCGTCGACAACTCCGGCGCCTTCCGGATGGACCCGGACGTGCCGCTCGTGGTGCCCGAGGTCAATCCGCACACGGTGCGGTCCCGCCCGCGCGGGATCGTCGCGAGCCCCAACTGCACCACCCTGACGATGATCGTCGCCCTGGGCGCGCTGCACGCCGAGTTCGGGCTGCGCGAGCTGGTGGTGTCGTCGTACCAGGCGGTGAGCGGGGCCGGGCGGGCCGGCGTGGAGACGCTGCGGGCCCAGCTGTCCCTGGTGGCCGGGACCGAGCTGGGCACCAAGCCCGGGGACGTGCGGCGGGCCGTCGGGGAGGACACCGGGCCGTTCCCGGAGCCGGTCGCGCTGAACGTCGTACCGTGGGCCGGTTCGCTGCGCGAGGACGGCTGGTCGTCGGAGGAGATGAAGGTCCGCGACGAGTCCCGGAAGGTCCTCGGCCTGCCGAGGCTGCCGGTCGCCGTGACCTGTGTCCGGGTGCCGGTGATCACCACGCACTCGCTCACCGTCCACGCCCGCTTCCAGCGGGAGGTCGGCGTCGACGGCGCCCGCGAGATCCTCGCCACCGCGCCGGGCGTGGTGCTGTGCGACGACCCGGCCGCCGGCGAGTTCCCCACCCCCGCCGACGTGGTGGGCACCGATCCGACCTGGGTGGGCCGGGTGCGGCGGGCGCTGGACGACCCGACCGCGCTGGAGCTGTTCGTGTGCGGCGACAACCTGCGCAAGGGCGCCGCCCTGAACTGCGCGCAGATCGCGGAGCTGATCGCGGCGGAGGCCTCCGCCCCCGCCCAGCCAGGTTTGTAGGATTCAAGTAAGAAGTGTGGCCAGGGGCATGGTCCAATCCACTTGAACCGTCCCCCTTCGGCGACAGAGGATTTCACTCCCCGCCTTCCGCAACCGTACGGAGGCGGGGAGCGTCTTTGCGGTCACCCTTGCGGGACCTGGGGACGTGATGATCCTGGCGTGGGGACGCCGTGATCGGGGCGTGGGGACGCCCGTTCAAATGGGACATAAGGGAAGAGCGGGACGCATGACGGCACTTGAGGCACCGTCGGTTGTCGCAGATGTGACGTCCGGCACGTACAACCCCCGAGGGGGGAAACGTGTCCAACAGGCGTGGCAGAGGTACTCGAACTCACTGCGGCCGGCGGCGCTACGGCCCTGCGACCCCGCGCGGCGCTCCGGCCCCGCACGCCCGGCGGCATGCCGGTGATCGCGCCCATGCCCGCAGCGCGGCCCGCCCGCATACCCAGTCAGCGCGACGGGGCCGAGGAGGCCGCGGGCGCCGTGGCGACCGAGGCCGCCGGGACGACCGTCGACCACCTCACCGAGACCTACCGGGCGCACTACCGCTCGCTGCTCGGCCTCGCCGCACTCCTCCTCGACGACACCGCATCCTGCGAGGACGTCGTCCAGGAGGCCTTCATCCGCGTCCACTCGGCCCGCAAGCGCGTCCGCGACCCCGAGAAGACCCTCGCCTACCTGCGGCAGACCGTCGTCAACCTCTCCCGGTCCACGCTCCGCCGGCGCATCCTCGGCCTGAAGCTCCTGTCCAAGCCGATGCCCGACATGGCGAGCGCGGAAGAGGGCGCCTACGACCAGCTGGAGCGCCGCGACCTCATCAAGGCGATGAAGGGCCTGCAGCGCCGCCAGCGCGAGGTGCTCGTGCTGCGCTACTTCGCCGACATGACCGAGGCCCAGGTCGCCGAGACCCTCGGCATATCGCTGGGCTCGGTGAAGGCGTACGGCTCGCGGGGCATCGCCGCGCTGCGGGTGGCCATGGAGGCACCGGCATGAGCGACCACGCCGAAGGGGGCGGCTCCCATGACAGCCACTCCCACGAGCGCCACTCCCATGAACGACACGAACCCTACGCCTGGCACGAGCCGACAGGGCGCACCGGGCAAGAGCACACGCCACCGCACGCTGGGAACGGAACTGTGAACCACGGCCCCGACGACAAGGGCCCCGAAGGGCTCGACGGCGTCCACAGCCTGGACGGGCTCGACACCGACGAACTGGCCCTGCGCCGGCTGCTGCACTCCGCGGTCGACGACATCCGACCGCGCACCGGCACCCTGGACCACCTGCGCCGCGCCGTCCCCGCGCGCCGCGCCCGCAAACGGCAGGCGGTCGTCGGCGTGGCCGCGGCGGCCCTGTTCATCGGCACCGCCATCCCCGCCCTCGTGCACGTCTCCCAGTCCGGCGGTTCCGATCCCAACACCGCCATGGCCGGCCAGAGCTCCCAGGCCCAGGGCGGCACCGGCCAGGGCAAGGACAAGGGCGGCGACAAGGGCGACAAGAAGGACGGTGCCGCCACCACGGTCAAGCCGGACAAGGACCCCGGCAAGGACGACGAGAAGAGCGACAAGGGCGGCCACGCCGACGGCTCCGCCGGCGGCCCCGGCCCCTCCGTCCCGACGGTCTCGGGCACCCCGCTGTGCACCGCGGCCCAACTGGGCTCCGCCACCGGAACGGTGAACGCCCCCGACACCGCGGGCGTCGTCTACGGCACCTTCCGCGTCACCAACACCTCCGGCACCGCGTGCACCCTCGGCGGCCCGGGCGTCATCACGCCGACCGCCCAGGGCGCCGCCGACCCGGCCAAGGTCTTCAGCGCCCGGCACGTCGCCGGTGACGCGGCGGCCTCCCTGCCCGACCCGTCCCTGGAGGTCTCCTCCCTGGTCCTGCAGCCCGGCTCGGCCTACGAGGAGAAGTTCGCCTTCGTCCCGTCGGAGACCTGCCCCACCACCGGCGGCACCGACACCGGCGGCCCCGACCCGAGCGAGCCGTCGCCGGACCCGACGCCGACCCAGGAAGCGAGTGCCTCCGGCGGTACGACCGACACGGGCGGCTCGGCGGGCACCACCACCCAGCTGGCCGCCGAGGACGGCCCCGCCGACGGCAGCATCGCGGTCACCCACACGGCCCAGGGCGGCGCCCCGTCGGCCGGCGCGGTGGTACCCGGCGCGTGCGCGGGCACGGTCTACTTCACCGGGGTGCTGCCCGGCGCGTGACGCCCCCGCGGGCCGACGGGGCGACCGCCTCGGGGGCGCGGGTGGCGACGGCCGCTGCGGGTCCGTGGCGGCCGGCCGTGCGGTTCCCCGCGCCCCTGCGCGACCGCGGCGGGCCGCACCGGGCGGGCCCGTCCCACGGAAGCGGCACCCTGCCGGAGCGGGAGACGCCCGCACGCCCGGCCGGCACCGCCGCCGGTCACGCGCTGGGCACCGGTGTCCGGTCCTCCGGGACCAGGCCCAGCGCGGCGTCCCGCTGGAACTCGATCTCCCGCCGCAGCAACCGGAACCACATGAACACCACGAACCCGGCGAACACGAACCACTCGCCGGTGTACCCCAGGTTTTGGAACGCCTTCAGATCCAGCCCGCTGCCACTCGGCGCGCTCGCGGGCACGGCCTTCATCCCGGCGTCCCCCTTGTCCAGGGTGACCCACGCGTCGTACAGCCGGTACGGCACGAGGTTCACCAGCGAGGCCGAGCTGATCGCCGCGGTCTGCCCGGCCGGCAGGCCGCCCTGCGCGCTCACCCCGTTGTCCCCGGGCGTCTCGGACGCCTGCAGCGCGCCGGTGACGGTGACCTCGCCGGCGGGCGGCGCGGACACCTTGGCCGCGTCCGCCGTACCGGGCAGCCAGCCCCGCACCACGGGCAGCGCCTTCCCGGAGCCGGTGCGCAGCAGCGTCAGGACGTAGAACCCGCGCTTGCCGTCCAGCTCACGCCCGGGAACCAGCAACTGCTCGCCGTACCGCCCGCTCGCCGTGACCCGCCGGCCCGCCGTGCTCTTGTCGACGGGCAGCATCGAGTCCAGCGGGCGCGCGGGTGCCTCCCGGCCGGCCGCGACCTGCTCGGTCACGGCGCGATGGTCCTGCACCCGGTCCTCGAACCGGCCCAGCTGCCACGACCCCATGAAGACGCAGAAGGGGATGGCGAGCAGCACGAAGACGTTGATGCCCCACCAGCGGGGTGTCAGCAGAAACCGGTACACGCCCTCCACGGTACGGCGCCCGGCCCGGCGGCCGGGCCGCGGGTCGGCCCTCGCCCGCTCAGTTCACCCTGCTCGCCTTGAGGGAGTAGATGAGCGGGATGCGCGGATGGCCCGACGGGAAGCGGTGGTAGCCGTCGCGCACCTCGAAGTTCCGGAACCGCGGGAACAGCGACACGTCGTGCTCGTGCAGGAACTCGACGCGCAGCCCCGTCGCGGCGAGCGCGGAGACCACGTCCCCGAGCGTGTGCTGCCACTCCACGCTGCGGTTGTGGACGGTGGCGGCGTCCAGGTCGGCGTAGGTGCCCGGTTCGTTCCACACCTGTGCGTCCCGGGTGAAGTAGTCGCGCACGACCCGGGTGCCGGTCTCGTCGTCCAGGGTCTCGGTGACCGGGTGGAACTCGGCGAGGTAGAGGAAACCGCCGGGCGCGACGAGGGAGGCGGCCGTCTCGGCCCAGCGCCGGATGTCCGGCAGCCAGCACAGGGCGCCCAGGCCGGTGTAGACGATGTCGTACGACGGCTCGGGCACGGCGCCGGCCGCGTCGTACACGTCGCTGGTGACGAAGGCCGCCCGGTCGGGGCCGTGGCCGAGGTCGGCCGCGAGGGCGCGGGCCGCCTCCACCGCCGGTGCGGAGAAGTCCAGGCCGACGACGCGGGCGGCGCCGCGGTGGAGCCAGGAGAGGGTGTCGGTGCCGATGTGGCACTGCAGGTGCAGCAGCGACTTGCCGGTGACGTCCCCGACCTCCGCCGTCTCGAAGTCCCGCAGGTCGTCCCGGCGGGTGCGGAAACCGTCGAGGTCGTAGAAGGAACCGGAGACGTGGAGGGGGACCCTCTCGTCCCACATCGCCCGGTTGTCCTCGCGCCAGCCGTCGGGGACGGACGGGGCGGAACCGGCGGGCGCGGGCGCGGACGGACCCCCGGGTACGGGTGCGGACGAATCCCCGGGTGCGGGTGCGGACGAACCCCCGGGTACGGAGGGCGAAGGGACGGAAACGCTCATGCGCGGGAAGTTATCCACAGGCTGCGCACACCCGCCACCCAATTGTCGGCGCGGCCAGGCAGTATGGGCGCATGACTGGGGCCATGAGTGAGAGCAGGACGCCGGACACACCGGACATGCCGGACTGGGAGAAGCGGTTCCGCGCACCGCGCGTCTCCCTGCCCGACTGGGCGGAGGACGCGCCGGACCGCTCCCTGTTCGTGTCGAACGCGACCGGGACGTACGAGCTGTACGCCTGGGACAGGGCGACGGGAGGGCAGCGGCAGGTGACGGACCGGCCGAACGGCACGACGGACGGCGTGCTCTCCCCGGACGGCGCGTGGATCTGGTGGTTCGACGACAAGGACGGCGACGAGTTCGGCATCTGGCGCCGCCAGCCCTTCACCGGCGGCCCGGACGAGCCGGCCGTGCCCGGTCTCGACCCCTCCTACCCGGCCGGCCTGGCCCTGTCCCGCGACGGCCGCACGGCGGTCGTCGGCCGCTCCACGGACGAGGACGGCACGACGATCCACCTGGCCCGCGAGGGCGCCGACCCGGTGGAGATCTACCGGCACCGCGAGTCGGCGGGCGTCGGCGACCTCTCGCACGACGGCTCCCTGATCGCCGTCGAGCACACCGAGCACGGCGACGCCATGCACGCCGCGCTGCGGGTGCTGCGCCCGGACGGCACGACGGTCGCCGAGCTGGACGACACCAAGGGCGGCACCGAGGAACTGGGCCTGGAGGTGCTGGGCTTCGCCCCGGTCGACGGCGACACCCGGCTGCTCATCGGGCACCAGCGCCGGGGCCGCTGGGAGCCGCTGGTGTGGGACGTGGCGACGGGCCGGGAGACGGACCTGGCCCTGGACCTGCCGGGTGACGTCAGCGCCGAGTGGTACCCGGACGGCTCCGCCCTGCTCATCGCCCACGGCTTCGAGGCCCGCAGCGAGCTGTTCCGGTACGACCTGGCGGCCCGCGAGCTGACCCGCATCCCCACCCCGCCCGGCACGGTCTCCGGCGCGACGGCCCGCCCCGACGGCAGCGTGGAGTACCTGTGGTCGTCGGCCGCCGAGCCCCCGGCGGTGCGGTCCACGGCCGGCGGGGTGGTGCTCGACCCTCCGGGCATGGCCTGCCCGGCGTCGGTGCCGGTGGAGGACGTGTGGGTGGAGGGCCCCGGCGGCCGTATCCACGCCCTGGTCCAGAAGCCGGCGGGCGCCACCGGCCCGCTGCCCACCGTGTTCGACCTGCACGGCGGCCCGACCTGGCACGACAGCGACTCCTTCGCCGCGGGCCCGGCCGCCTGGGTGGACCACGGGTACGCGGTCGTCCGCATCAACTACCGCGGCTCCACGGGCTACGGCCGCGCCTGGACCGACGCCCTCAAGCACCGGGTCGGCCTGATCGAGCTGGAGGACGTGGCCGCGGTGCGCGACTGGGCGGTCTCCTCCGGCCTCGCCGACCCCGGCCGCCTCGTCCTCACCGGCGCCTCCTGGGGCGGTTACCTCACCCTGCTCGGCCTCGGCACCCAGCCGGACGCCTGGACGCTGGGCATCGCCGTCGTGCCGGTCGCGGACTACGTCACCGCGTACCACGACGAGATGGAGGCCCTGAAGGCCATGGACCGCACCCTGCTGGGCGGCACCCCCGAGGAGGTCCCGGACCGCTTCGCCGCGTCCTCCCCGCTGACCTACGTCGACCAGGTCAAGGCCCCCGTCCACATCTCGGCCGGTGTCAACGACCCCCGCTGCCCGATCCGCCAGATCGACAACTACGTCAAGAGACTCGAGGCCCGCGGCGCGGTCCACGAGGTGTACCGGTACGACGCGGGACACGGTTCCCTGGTCGTGGACGAGCGGATCAAGCAGGTGAGGCTGGAACTGGAGTTCGCCGAGCGGCACCTGCCCGCGTAGCGTCAGCGCAGCTCCGCCAGCCCCCGCCGGGTCGCCGCCACCACCACCCGGTCGCCCTTCGCCAGGACGTGGTCGGCGGAGGTGGCGGTGTGGCCCAGCAGGGCCAGGACCCGCCAGGAGCCGGCGTGGAAGGCCTCCCGGACGGTGCGGCCCTCCAGCCGGGGGTGGCCGTCCACGTCGATCGCGGCGAACAGGAGCACCCGGCGCTCCACGGCGACGGCACCCAGGACCTGGCGGCCCAGCATCGCCCCGGCGAAGGCGGGGGCGGCCAGGTGGGTGACGCTGCGGCTGCGGGTCAGGGCCTGGGGGTAGGCGGTGCGCAGGGTGCGGTAGACGGCGGTGGCGAAGTCGTCGTCGTAGAGGCGCAGGACCACGCGGAGGTCGGGGCGTACGGTCCGGGCGTAGAGCACGGCCTCCAGGTTGGTGGTGTCGGAGCTGGTCACCGCCAGCAGGGCCTGGGCCCGGTGGATCTGGGCGCCCTCCAGGACGCCTTCCTGGGTGACGTCCCCGAGGACCACCGGCACCCGCAGCCGGCGGGCGGTGGCGAGGCCGCGTGCCTCCGGGTCCGACTCGACGCACACCACGGGGATGTTCAGTTCCCGCAGCCGGGTCAGCACCCGGGTGCCGATCTTGCCGAGTCCGAGCAGGACCACGTGCCCGCTCAGGCCGCGCGGGGGTCTGCGCAGGGCGGAGGCGGTGCGGAAGGTGCCGAACGCCTCCAGGGCGGCGGCCAGCAGCAGCGGGAGGAGCAGCAACCCGGTGAGCGCGGAGAGGAGTTGGAGGAGCTGGCGGCCGAGGGGCTCCTTGAGGGCCGGGTCGTCGATCGCGAAGAGGTCGAGGAGGGTGACGTAGAAGGCGCGCACCGGGTGGATGCCGGTGACCAGCCACAGGGCGACGGCCAGGCCGACCACGCAGCCGACCAGGCCGGCCAGGGACCAGCGCAGCCGGCGGGAGAAGAGCGAGGCGAGCGGCATGACGCCGGTCATCCGGCGGGTGGGCGCGGCGGACTCGGCACCGGCCGGGGCGGAGACGTGTTCCAGCACCACGGCCTGGCGGCCGGCGGCCTGCCGGACCTCCTCGTCGTCGGGGAGCAGCCGCGGCGGGTGTTCGCCGCCGCCGTCCGGGTCGCCGCCCGACAGCAGGGCGAGGGTGCACAGTCCGGGACCGGTGCCCACCCCGTCGTCCCCGGTGAGCGGCCGTTCGACGGCCCGCAGCAGCAGGTCCTCGGCCTGGACGACCCGGCTGGTGCCGGCGACGGCGGTGGCGGCCAGCACGGGCGCGGCGGTGTCGGCGTCGGACAGCACGGTCGTGGAGGCCTCGGCGCCGGTGTCCGGTCCGCCGTCGTTGCCGGCGGCCAACGCGGCGGCCTGGTCGAGGAGTTCCTCGATGTGCTGGCCCAGCCGCCGGTTGTACAGGCGCAGGACGAGCCGCAGCCGGGGGTTGAGCCGGCGGGCGGTCAGCGCGGCCCGGATGTTGGTCTCGTCGTCGTCGTACACGAGGGCCAGCGCGGCGGCCCGGGCCACCCCGGCCTCGGCGAGCACCGCCTCGGTCAGCTCGTCCGCCTCCAACACGCCGTCCGGATCCGGGCGTTGGGCTCCGGTCCCGCCGGCGGGCGGTCCGGTGCCGCCGGTCCGGCCGACGGTGCCCACGGCGGCGCTGACCACGCGGTCGAACAGCGCCGCCGACGCGGCCCGGGCCCGGCCGACCACGGGGGGCCGGGCGGTGCGCTCGTTCGGCGGTACGACGAGGGTGACCTGTTCGCCGTGGACCCCGCGCAACTCGGCGGCCAGCCGGTGCGCGAGGCCGTCGTCACCGCACACCACCATGTGCGCCGGCCGGGCCCCCGGGCCCCCTTGATACGGAACGCTCGCCACAAGGGAAAAGAGTGCCCCAAGCAGATGCGTGGTTCCAGCAACGGCCTGAACGGCAGGGAGACGGCTCGCGTACGGAAGGGGAGGCAGTCCAGCAGCCGGAGGTAACCACCCGTGGCCATCACCGAAGACGCCCCGCCCGGCGCGGACCCGGGCCTTGCTCCGCCCCCGCGGGGCCGGCGGCTCAGCTCCCCGCTGGTGCTGACGCTGACGCTCCTGCTGGCCGTGCTCGCCCAGTCCCCGATCCGCGGGCTGCTCGGCACCCCCGCGATGCAGAGCTGGATGACGGTGTTCGTGGCGGTGACCGTGCAGGCGCTGCCCTTCCTGGTGCTCGGTGTGCTGCTGTCGGCGGCGATCGCGGTGTTCGTCCCGGCGTCCTTCTTCGCGCGCGCCCTGCCGCGCCGGCCCGCCCTGGCCGTGCCGGTGGCGGGGATCGCGGGCGCGGTGCTGCCGGGCTGCGAGTGCGCGTCGGTGCCGGTGGCGGGCGCCCTGGTGCGCCGGGGCGTGACCCCCGCCGCCGCCCTCGCCTTCCTGCTGTCCGCGCCCGCCGTCAACCCGGTGGTGCTGACCGCCACCGCCGTCGCCTTCCCCGGGCACCCGGAGATGGTCCTGGCCCGGTTCGCGGCGAGCCTGCTGGTGGCCTGCGCGATGGGCTGGCTGTGGCAGCGGCTGGGCCGCACGGACTGGCTGCGCCCGCCGGCCCACGGCGCGCACGAGGGCGCGAGCAGGGGGGAGGCGTTCTGGGACGCGGTCCGGCACGACGTCATGCACGCCGGCGGTTTCCTGGTGCTGGGCGCGACGGCCGCGGCCACGCTGAAGGCGGCGGTCCCGGCCGACTGGCTGCGCGCGGCCGCCGGGACGCCCCTGGTGTCGGTGCTCGCCCTCGCCGTCCTGGCGGTCCTGCTGTCCATCTGCTCGGAGGCCGACGCGTTCGTCGCGGCCTCCCTCACCCAGTTCTCCCCGACGGCCAAACTGGTGTTCCTGGTGGTGGGCCCGATGATCGACCTCAAGCTGTTCGCGATGCAGGCCGGCACCTTCGGCCGTGCCTTCGCGCTCCGGTTCGCGCCCGCCACCTTCGCGCTGGCCGTCACGGGCGCCGTGCTGACCGGGGCGGTGCTGCTGTGAACCGCCAGGCCCAGGCGGCCGTCCTGTTCCTGCTCGGCGCCGCCCTGCTGCACGCGGGCGCCACCGACCTGTACCTGCGCTACGTCAAGGCGGGCCTGCGCCCCCTCCTGCTGGCCTCCGGCGCCGTCCTGATCGCGGCGGCCGTGGCGACCGCCTGGTACGAGCGCCGCCGCGCCGGCCGGCCCGGGCCGGGGCACGCGCACCCCGAGCCGCGCGTGTCCTGGCTCCTGCTGCTGCCGCTGCTCGCGCTGATCCTGATCGCCCCGCCGGCCCTCGGCTCGTACAGCGCCCTGCGCTCCGGCACGGCCCTGCAGAAGTCGTACGCCTACGGCCCGTTGCCGGCCGGCGACCCGGTGCCGCTCTCGGTCGTGGACTACGCCTCCCGCGCGGCCTACGGCCACGGCCGCTCGCTGCACGGCCGCCTGGTCCGGGTCACCGGCTTCCTCGCGCTGGACCGGGCGGGTCGGCCCTACCTGGTCCGTATGGCCCTCAACTGCTGCGCGGCGGACGCCCAGCCGGTGAAGATCGCGCTGGCCGGCGAGCTGCCGCCGGTCCTGCGCCCGGACGCCTGGCTGGAGGTCACGGGCACGTACACCCCCCGCCTGGTCCGCGACCCGGTCAACAACGGCCCCATCCCCTACCTGAAGGTCACCGCGACCCGACCGGTCCAGGCCCCGCGCGACCCGTACGACGAGACCTGGAACACCTGAGCCGGCGGTGCCGGTTACCGCCCGGCGGCCGCGCCGTCGAAGTCGAAGCGCTCCAGGTCGCTCAGCCACGCCCGGGCGTTGCCGTCGGACGGGGCGCGCCAGTCGCCGCGCGGGGAGAGGGAACCGCCGGCCGAGACCTTCGGGCCGTTGGGCATCGCCGAGCGCTTGAACTGGGAGAACGCGAAGAAGCGGCGGCAGAAGACCTCCAGCCAGTGCCGGATCTCGGCCAGGTCGTACGCCACCCGCTTGGCCGCCGGGAAGTTCGGCGGCCAGGCGCCGGCGTCCGGGTCGTGCCAGGCGTGCCAGGCCAGGAAGGCGATCTTCGAGGGCCGGAAGCCGTAGCGCAGCACATGGAAGAGGGTGAAGTCGTGCAGTGCGTACGGGCCGATCTTCGACTCGGTGGACTGCATCTCCTCGCCCGGTACCAGCTCCGGGCTGATCTCGGTGTCCAGGATCGCGGCGAGGATCTCGCCGGTCTCCTCGTCGAACTGCCCGCTGCTGATGACCCAGCGGATCAGGTGCTGGATCAGGGTCTTCGGCACCCCGGAGTTGACGTTGTAGTGGCTCATCTGGTCGCCGACGCCGTACGTGGACCAGCCGAGCGCCAGCTCGGAGAGGTCGCCGGTGCCGAGGACGATGCCGCCGCGCTGGTTGGCCAGCCGGAACAGGTAGTCGGTGCGCAGGCCGGCCTGGACGTTCTCGAAGGTGACGTCGTACACCGGCTCGCCGGAGGCGAACGGGTGGCCGATCTCCTGCAGCATCAGCCGCGCGGTCGGCGTGATGTCCAGCTCGGCGGCGGTGACGCCGAGCGCGCGCATCAGCTTGTGCGCGTTGTCCTTGGTGTGGTCGCTGGTGGCGAAGCCGGGCAGGGTGAAGGCGAGGATGTCGCTGCGCGGGCGGCCCGCGCGGTCCATCGCCCGGGCGGCGACGATCAGCGCGTGCGTGGAGTCGAGCCCGCCGGACACCCCGATGACGACCTTGGGGCCGCCGATCGCGGCGAGCCGCTGCTGGAGCCCGGCGACCTGGATGTTGTAAGCCTCGTAGCAGTCCAGGGCGAGCCGCTCGGGGTCGGCGGGCACGAACGGGAACCGCTCGACACGGCGGCGCAGCCCGAGGTCGGTGAGCGGCGGGTCCAGCTCGAAGGAGACGGTCCGGAAGCCCCCGGTGCGGTCGCCGTGGGCCCGGCGGTTGTCGTCGAAGGTGCCCATCCGGTGCCGCTCCTGCCGCAGCAGGTCGAGGTCGACGTCGGCGACCGCGTACTGGTCGCCGAGCGGGAAGCGGCCGGACTCGGCGAGCAGCACCCCGTTCTCGTAGATCATGGTCTGCCCGTCCCAGGACAGGTCGGTGGTCGACTCGCCGAGGCCGGCCGCCGCGTAGACGTAGGCGGCCAGGCAGCGGGAGGACGCCGAGCGGCACAGCAGCTTGCGGTCCTCGGCCCGGCCGACGGTGATCGGGCTGCCGGAGAGGTTGACCAGCACGGTCGCCCCGGCGAGGGCGGCCTCGGCGCTCGGCGGCACCGGCACCCACATGTCCTCGCAGATCTCGGTGTGCAGCACCAGCCCGGGCACGTCCTGGGCGGCGAACAGCAGGTCCACCCCGAACGGCACCTCGGCACCGGCGACCCGGATGGTGCCGCCCCGCTCGTCGTGGCCGTCGGCGATCTGCCGGCGCTCGTAGAACTCCCGGTAGTTCGGCGGGTACGACTTCGGTACGACACCGAGGATCCGGCCCCGGTGCACCAGCACCGCGCAGTTGTAGATCCGGTTGCGGTGGCGCAGCGGGGCGCCGACGACGAGCACCGGCAGCAGCTCGGCCGACCCGGCGACGACGGTGCCGAGGGCCTCCTCGACCCGGTCGAGGAGGGCGTCCTGGAGCAGCAGGTCCTCGATCGAGTAGCCGGTGAGGCCCAGCTCGGGGAAGACGGCGACGGCGACGCCCTCGTCCGCGCAGCCGCGGGCCTGGCGCAGGACCGCTTCGGCGTTGGCGTGCGGGTCGGCGATGACGGTGTGGCCCGTGCACGCGGCGATGCGCGCGAAGCCGTGGCTGTAGAGCGACCAGAAGTTCAACGGGGCTTCCTTCATGTCTGGAAGCCTAGATCCCGCCCGCGCCGGGATACTCGGGCCCACCTGAGTACCTCCGCTCTGGCCGGTGCCGCCGGGAGGCGACAGGCTGGGGGTATGCGCCGACGACTCCCGACACCCGCCCTGTGGACCCTGCCGTTCCTCGTGCCGGCCCTGGTCGCCGTCGCGGCGTGGGCCGCCTGGCTGGGCTGGGACCAGCAGCGGGACGTGCACCCGGACGGTTCGACGAGCGGCCCGTACGAGGCCTGGCAGGTGATCGGGCTGGTGCTGACGCTGCTGGTGCCGGTGTACTGGGCCGTGTCCCGGGGCCACACCGCGGGCGCGATCCTCGGCACCACGGCCGGGCTGACGGCCGCGGCCTGGTACGACTGGTCGGACGACACGACCGGCCTCTTCGCGATCGGCGTGGGCCTGGTCGTGATCGGCAGTCTCGCCGGGACCGCCGCCGTCTCGGGGGTGATCGCCCTGGCCGGACGGGGCAGGCGCCGCACCGCACCCTGACCGGCGCGGCCACGGCGCGCCCGCCCCTGCCGGGGCCGGGCACGCCGTGCGGCGGGGTCAGCGGTGGGCGGTGACGTAGTAGAGCGCCATCTCCTCCCACATCAGCGGCACGGGCTCGCTGGTGACCGTGAAGCCCTTCTCCCGCAGCAGGGTCTCGACCCGGTCGAGCGCGCCGTCGGTGTTGTTCACCTCCAGCAGGACGTTCCGCACCTTCGCCCAGTCGGCGTCGTCGATGCCGCGCAGCACCTCCAGCTCCGCGCCCTCGACGTCGATCTTGAGCAGGTCGATGGTCGTGACGTCCGGGTGGTGCTCCGCCAGGAAGCGGGACAGCCGGTCCACGGTGACCGTGATCGTCGAGGCCTGGAACAGGTCGGTGGCCGCCTGCTCGCCGAGGCGCTCGCCCATCAGACGCTTCTGCAGGACCTTCTCCTCCGGGTGGAGGGTGGAGTTGCCGGGCATCGCCGGGTAGTAGGTGAAGGTGGCCTCGCGGGCCTCGGAGCCGACGGCGTACGGGTAGACGGTGACATCGTCGGCCTGGTGCAGTTCCAGGTTCTGCCGCAGCGCCTGGTGGTTCTCCGGCGCGGGTTCGAAGGCGATGATCCGGGCCTTCGGGTACTTCTGCTTCATGTAGAGCGAGAACAGCCCGATGTTCGCGCCGACATCGATGGTGAACGGCGCCTCCGGAAGTCCGGGCTGCTCGTAGTTGTTGTCCTTGAATATCTCCTGGTAGATGAATCGGGCTTCGAACTCCCCGCTGGCATAGCAGGAGAATCCCTCTTCCAATTCAATGAGGTTCAGGGCCATGACCAGTACATTCCTTCCGCCGGGTCCGGAGCGTCGGCCGGCACCGGCCCGCCCCCGCCAGCGATATTTCCACGTGAATAGTCGAGCCCCGCTAGCGGCCCGCTAGAATCCCGGCAGGGCGTATCCGAAACGCCCGGGTGCCGGTGAAAGTCACCCCTCCCGGAGCGCCCTTTCTGTGGCAGCATCCCGGCCATGAGAATTCTTTTCCCTGCCGCGCCCGGATACGGGCTGCTGCTGCCCGTCGTCCCCTTGGCGTGGGCCGCCCGGGCGGCCGGCCACGAGGTACTGCTCGCGACCACCGCCTATGTGACCAAGGCCGCCGCCGAGTCGGGGCTGCCGACGGTGGACGTCTTCCCGACCCGTGACGTCGGGGCCGACCTGCTGCTCGGTTCGAAGGGGCAGGCACCGAAGACCGAGGAAGCGGGCGACGGGCTGCCGCCCGGGTATTGGGAGCTGGCCGGCGCGATGCGTCCCTTCGACCTGTTCACGCTGGCCATGACCGAGGGCACCGTCGAGGCCGGCCGCCGGTTCGGCGCGGACCTCGTGGTCTACCCCTCCGACCACGCCGCGGGGATGCTGGCCGCCGCCGCGCTGGGGGTGCCGGCCCTGGAGGTCGGCAACCGCGTCTCCTGGTCGATGCGGGACGAGGGCGTCAAGGCGAGCGGCGCCCAGAACCACCGCACCGGGGTCATCCCCGACCACTCGCCGCTCATCGCCATGCTGCGCGACCGGCTGGGCATCGGCGACCGGGAGCCCGAGCTGGTCGCCAGGATCGACCCCCGTCCGCCGAGCCTGGGCGGCCTGACGGAGGACGCCGAGGACCGCGAGGGCGGCGCTCCGTGGTGGCCGATGCGCTACGTCCCGTACAACGGCGGCGGCCTCCTGCCCGAGTGGGCGCTGGACCGCCCGGACCGGCCGAGGATCTGCCTGACCCTCGGCACCGTCATCCCGCTGATGTCCGACGGCAGCAAACTCCGGCTGCTGATGCAGGCGCTCGGGGAGCTGGACGCCGAGGTGGTCCTCGCCGACCACTCGACGGACGTCTCGGCGCTGGGCGAGCTGCCCGACAACGTGCGGCTGCCCGGCTACCTCCCGCTGTCGGCCTTCCTGGGCACCTGCTCGCTGATCGTGCACCACGGCGGCTCCGGTACGACGGCCGCCGCGCTGCACCACGGCGTGCCCCAGCTGATCCTGCCCGAGGGCGCCGACAACCCCCTGGTGGCCCAGCGCGTGGTCGACCGCAAGGCAGGGCTCGCGCTGCCCTTCGCCGACATCGAACTGGCGTCGGTGCGGGAGCTGGTGCGCCGGCTGCTCGACGAGCCCGCTTTCACGGAGGCGGCCCGGGCGGTCGGCGCGGAGATGGCGGACCAGCCCAGCCCGGCGTCGGTGATCGACCGGCTCGTACGGGGACTGGACGCCCGCTAGGCACCGTCCGGCTCGGATCAGCACTTGGGAGCTCCACTTGTTTTCCACCACGGCAGACTTCAGCAGCTGGTTCGCCGACCGCTGCCGGGCGCACGAGTACCAGGTGTCCCGGGTTCCCCTCGACCGGCTCGACGGCTGGCGGTTCGAGCGCCCGACCGGGAACCTGGTCCACCGCAGCGGCCGCTTCTTCTCCGTCGAGGGGCTGGACGTCCGGGGCGCGGGGCGGGAGGTGGACGCCTGGCAGCAGCCGATCATCGTCCAGCCCGAGTACGGGATCCTCGGGATCCTGGTCAAGAGGTTCCACGGGGTCCCGCACTTCCTGCTGCAGGCCAAGATGGAACCGGGCAACGTCAACCTGGTGCAGCTGTCGCCGACCGTGCAGGCGACGAAGAGCAACTACACCCGGGTGCACGGCGGGAAGCCGGTCCCCTACCTGGAGCACTTCATCGCCCCGCACCGCGGGCGCGTGCTGCACGACGCGCTCCAGTCCGAGCAGGCCTCCTGGTTCCTGGGCAAGCGCAACCGCAACATGGTCATCGAGACCGACGAGGACGTCGAACTGCTCGACGACTTCTGCTGGCTGAACGCGGAGCAGATCGGCGAACTGCTCGCCGTCGACAACCTCGTCAACATGGACACCCGGACCGTGCTCTCCGGCGCGACGCCGTTCCGGCGGACCGGTCCCGCCCACGGGGACGGCACCTTCCGGGAGGCGCTGAACCGCGCCTGGCGGCCGGACGCCGAGCCGTACCACGACACGGCGCGGCTGCTGAGCTGGTTCACCGACGCCAAGTGCCGTTCCTCGCTGGTCCGCCGGCGCCTGCCGCTGGCGCAGGTGCGCGGCTGGTCCCGCACCGACGGGACCATCGCCCAGGACGAGGGCAAGCACTTCACCGTGATCGGGGTGGACGTGCGGGCCAGCAGTCGCGAGGTGGGCAGCTGGTCCCAGGTGATGCTGCAGCCCCGCAGCGAGGGGGTCATCGCCTTCCTGGCCAGGACCGTCGGCGGTGTGATGCACGTCCTGGTGCAGGCCAGGACCGAGACGGGGGCCGGCGACCTGATCGAGCTGGCGCCGACGGTCCACTGCCAGCCGGCCAACTACCCGCTCAACGGCGTCCGGCCGAGGTTCCTGGAGGAGGTGCTCACCGCGCCGCCGGAGCGGATCCGCTTCGAGTCGGTGCACTCCGAGGAGGGCGGCCGCTTCTACCACGCGCAGAACCGGTACATGCTGGTCGAGGCCGCTGACGACTTCCCGACCGAGGTCCCGGAGAACTACGCCTGGATGACGCTCCGCCAGCTCACCGAGTTCGTCCGCTACGGCAACTACCTCAACGTGGAGGCCAGGAGCCTGCTGACCTTCCTCACCTTCGCCGATCTGGACGCCTCCGTACCGCAGGCCGTCTAGCAGGCACGCGGACGCGCCGACGCGCGGACGCGCCAGAACGCCCGGCCGGGGGATCCCGGCCGGGCGTTCTCGCGCGGGTCGCCGCCCGGGCGGTCAGACCCGGGCCGTCAGCGGCTCCCACCAGGCGCGGTGCTCGCGGTACCAGCGGACCGTCGCGGCCAGGCCCTCCGCGAACCGTACGCGCGGGGTGTACCCCAGCTCGGTGCGGATCTTGGTCCAGTCGACCGAGTACCGGCGGTCGTGCCCCTTGCGGTCCTCGACGTACTCGACGCTGCTGTCCCAGTCGGCCCCGAGGGCATCCAGGAGCATGCGGGTGATGTCGTTGTTGGAGAGCTCCTCTCCGCCGCCGATGTTGTACACCTCGCCCGCCCGCCCGCGGGTGCGCACCAGCTCGATGCCCTGGACGTGGTCGTCTATGTGCAGCCAGTCCCGCACGTTCCCGCCGTCGCCGTACAGCGGCACCTTCCTGCCCTCCATCAGGTGCGTGATGAACAGCGGGATGAGCTTCTCCGGGAACTGGTGGTGGCCGTAGTTGTTGGAGCAGCGGGTCACCCGGACGTCCAGACCGTGCGTGCGGTGGTAGGCGAGCGCGACCAGGTCACTGGAGGCCTTCGACGCGGAGTACGGCGAGTTGGGCCGCAGCGGATCGGTCTCGGGCCAGGACCCGGTGTCGATCGAGCCGTAGACCTCGTCGGTGGAGATGTGCACGAACCGCTCGACGCCCGCCCGGTGCGCGGCGTCGACCAGGGTGTGCGTGCCCAGCACGTTGGTGCGCACGAACTGCGCGCCGCCGTCGATCGAGCGGTCCACGTGCGACTCGGCGGCGAAGTGGACGACCTGGTCGTGCGCGGCCACCAGCCGCTCCACCGTGCCGGGGTCGCAGATGTCGCCCTGGACGAAGGAGAACCGGGGGTCGGAGGCCACCTCCTCCAGGTTGGCGAGGTTGCCCGCGTAGGTGAGCTGGTCCAACACCGTCACCCGGACGTCGCCGGGTCCCTCGGGGCCCAGCAGCGTCCGGACGTAGTGCGAGCCGATGAAACCGGCGCCGCCGGTCACCAGGAGTCGGGTCGTCATGACGAGATCTGCACCTTGCTGTGGTCACCGAGCACGAGCCGGTGGGCGGACGGGGTACGCGGGGCCGGCGTCACCTCGACGTCCCGGCCGATGAGCGAGGCCTCGACCCGGCGGACGCCGGTGAGCGTCGAGTCCCGCAGCAGGATGGAGTACTCCACCTCGCTGTCCTCGATGCGGCAGCCCTCGGAGATGGAGGTGAAGGGGCCGACGTAGGAGCCGCTGATCACGGCACCGGCGCCGATGACCGCGGGGCCGACGACGCGGCTGCCGCTGACCCGGGCGCCCTCCTCGATCCGGACCCGGCCGATGATCTCGCTGCTGGCGTCCACCGTCCCGGCCGTGCGGGGCTCGATCCTCTCCAGGACCGACCGGTTGACCTCCAGCATGTCGGCGACGTTGCCGGTGTCCTTCCAGTAGCCGGAGATCGTGGTCGACCGCACGTCCCGGCCCTGGTCGATGAGCCACTGGAGGGCGTGGGTGATCTCCAGCTCCCCGCGCGCGGAGGGCCGTACGGCGCGCACGGCCTCGTGCACGGCGGGGGTGAAGAGGTAGACGCCCACCAGGGCGAGGTCGCTCTTGGGGAACTCCGGCTTCTCCACCAGCGAGACCACCCGGCCCGCCGCGTCCAGCTCCGCCACGCCGAAGGCCCGCGGGTCGAGCACCCGGGTCAGCAGGATGCCCGCGTCCGGCCGCTCCGCCCGGAAGTCGTCCACCAGGCCGGTGATGCCGCCGACGATGAAGTTGTCGCCGAGGTACATCACGAAGTCGTCGTCGCCGAGGAAGTCCCGCGCCACCAGGACCGCGTGGGCGAGGCCCAGCGGCGCGTCCTGGCGTATGTAGGTCACCTCCAGGCCGAAGCGGGAGCCGTCGCCGACCGCCTCGCGGATCTCGTCGGCGGTGTCTCCCACCACCAGGCCGACCTCGGTGATGCCGGCGTCGGCGATCGCCTCCAGGCCGTAGAAGAGAACGGGTTTGTTGGCCACCGGCACCAGCTGTTTGGCCGATGTGTGGGTGATGGGGCGCAGGCGGGTCCCCGACCCGCCGGACAGTACGAGCGCCTTCATGTACGAGCCTCCAGAGCAGATGACACCGGTCTTCCCTCCGGCCGCAGCGTGGCGGCCGGCGCTTCAGCAGGGGTCGAGCCGTGCCGGAGGTACGCCGGAACGCCGGTGTCCCGCGCGGGCGCGCGTGGTTCCCGGAGCGCCGGTTCAAGCCGCGTTCAAGGCGCTGGGCGCACACTCGCTGCCCTGGGACCGGGCGCCCCCCGGCCCGTCCACCTCACAGATCAGCGGAGGCCTCACCCGCATGCCCATCACGGCGAGCTTCACGGACGTCTACACGGCCGTCTCCCAGCACTACGGCCGACAGGTCCAGCTCCTGGACAGCAACCGGTTCGAGGAGTACGCGCAGACCTTCACCCCCGACGGCGAGTTCCAGCACACGCCCGGCGTCCCGCCGGCCCGCGGCCACGCCGGGATCATCGAGGAGCTGCACCGGTTCAACACCCGCTTCGCCGACGACCCGGTGCAGCGGCGGCACATGTTCAGCATGCTCAACCTGACCGAGCGCGAGGACGGCGCCTTCGACGCCACGTTCTACGCGCTGGTCCTCACCACGCGTCCCGGCGTCAAGCAGCCGGTGGTCGGCCCGAGCTGCCTGGTGCACGACGTCCTCGTGATCGAGGACGGCGACGTGCGCAACCGCTCCCGCCGGGTGGAGCACGACCACATGTTCGACGCCGCCTGATCCCCCTGACTTTCGTCTCCCCGGAAAGGAATCGCATGACTGGCAAGCCGGTCGCCCTCGTCACCGGATCGTCGTCGGGAATCGGCGCCGCCGTGGCCCGCCGCATGGCCGCCGAGGGCATGGCGGTCGTCGTGAACGCGGTACGCAGCGCCGAGGCGGGCCAGGAGCTGGCCGCGTCGCTGCCCGACGCCAGGTTCGTCCGCGCCGACGTGTCCGACGAGACCGAGGCCCGGCAGCTCGTGGAGCAGGTCGTCGCCGCGTACGGGCGGCTCGACCTGCTGGTCAACAACGCCGGTGTCACCCAGCCGATCCCGCACACGGACCTCGACGCGGTGACCGGCGACGTCTGGCGCAGGATCCTCGGGCTGAACGTCGTCGGCACCTGGCAGACGACGGTCGCGGCCGTGCCGTGGCTGCGCGAGGCACCCGGCGGCGGCCACGTCGTCAACATCTCCTCGGTCGCCGGCACCCGCCCGGCCGGCAGCTCGATCCCCTATGCGGTGAGCAAGGCCGCGGTGGACCACATGACCCGGCTGCTCGCCGGGGCGCTCGGCCCCGACATCCGCGTCAACGCGGTCGCGCCGGGCCTGATCGACACCCCGTGGACCCAGGGCTTCACCGAGATCCGGGCCCGGGTCGAGGCCACCACACCGCTGCGCCGGGTCGGCACGCCCGAGGACGTGGCCGAGGCCGTGGCCGGTCTGCAGCGCGCCGCCTACACCACCGGCGAGGTCGTCCTCGTCGACGGCGGCGCCCACCTGCTGATCTGAACCGGAAGGAGCCGGCGCTGTGAAGCTCGGCGTGAACCTGACCTACCAGGGCGTGTCGGAACTGGCCGTCACCGCCGAACGCCTCGGCTACGACGTCGCCTTCGCCCCCGAGGGCTACCGGTCGGACGCGGCCAGCGTGCTCGGCCTGGTCGCCGGCCGGACCGAACGGATCGGTCTTGCCTCGGGCGTGATGCAGATCCCCGCCCGCACCCCGGGGCTGGCCGCGCTCACCGCGGCGACCCTCAACTCGCTCTCGGGCGGCCGGTTCCGGCTCGGGCTCGGGGTGTCCAACCCCGATGTCTCCGACGGCTGGTACGGCGTGCCCTTCGACCGTCCGCTGGAACGCACCCGCGAGTACGTGGAGATCGTCCGCAAGGCGCTCTCCGGCGAGCCGGTGGTCTACGCGGGCGAGCACTACCGGCTGCCGTACTCCGGCGCCACCGGCGCGCCGCTGCACGTCATCACCGAACCTGCGGGCACCTCGGTCCCCGTCTACCTCGGTGCGGTGGGGCCGCGCAACCTCCGGCTGGCCGGCGAGCTGGCCGACGGCTGGATCGGCGTCTTCGCCGCACCCGAGCAGGTCGCCGAGTCGGTCGAGCGGATCGCCGCCGGGCGGGCGCTGCGCGGCTCCACCATGGCCGGCTTCGAGGTGATCCCGTGCCTGGCCACCTCGGTGGGCGACGACATCGCGGGCTGCATCGACCTGCTGCGCGCGCACTACGCCCATCTGATGGGGATCGGCGACCCGGAGCGGAACTTCTACTGCAAGCTGGCCGCCCGGCTCGGCTGGGAGCAGGAGGCACGCGAGGTGAGCCTGCGGGTGCGGCGCGGCGACCGGGCGGGCGCGGCGGCGGCGGTGCCCGCCGGCTTCGTCGACCGGACGTCGCTGGTCGGCCCGGTCGACCGGATCGCCGAACGCATGGCGGCCTACGCCGGGGCCGGGGTGACCACCCTCAGCATCATGATCTCGGCCGTGGACACCGACCTGGCCGGCCGGCTGGCCGTGCTGGAGCAGGCCAGGGCGGCGCTGGAGAAGTCCGGCGTGGCGGGCTGACCGCACCCGCCGTACGCCCGCGGATTGCCCGCGCAAAGGCCCGTGCCGGAGCGCGACTTGAGGACCGGCCGACCGCGCCCGGTGCGCGGCGGCCGGCCTTGCGACCCGCTGATGATCAGCGTTACAGTCTTGGTGAGCCCCGTATGGGCCTACGTATGGAGGTAGCGGCTACTCAGCCAACACAGGGACCGGCACGTCCGTCTCTCGCAGTTTCGTCAACCCCTGAAGCGGGGGTTCACTGCGCCCATTCCACTGCGTAGGCATGCGGGTTTTTTTGTGTTGTCCTCCTGTGCAGCCGCCCTCCTTTCCGGATGGAATCCGAAAGGAAGTGCATGAGCAAGGAACAGGCCGAGAACAACTGGTCCGGCTTCGACGTCAACGATTTCCAGCGGCGGATCATCGCCGAGTTCCGCGCGAACAACGGCAAGATGACCGGAATGTTCGAGGGCTGGTCGCTGACCGTGCTGACCACGACCGGGGCCAAATCCGGACTGCCCCGGGAGACCCCCCTCGGCTACCTCGTCATCGACGGCAAGGGCGTCGTCGTCGCATCAGCGAACGGATCGGACCGGCATCCCGCCTGGTACCACAACATCCGCAAGAACCCCATCGTGACGGTCGAGACCGGCGAGGAGACCTACCGGGCCATCGCCGCCGTCCCGCAGGGAGCCGAACGCGACCGGCTCTTCGAGCGGGTGGTCGCCGAGGCCCCCGGGTACGGCGACTACCAGGCCAAGACCACCCGTGAGATCCCCGTCGTCGTCCTGCACCGGATCGAGCCCCGGCCCGGTGAGGAGCGGGTGAAGGGCATGGGCGACTGGATCGTCGAGGTCCACGAGTGGCTGCGCGGCGAGCTGAGGACGCTGCGCGAGCAGGCGGACCGGGTGATCGACGGCACCGCGGAGACCATCGAGGCCACCCCGCCGGACCTCGCCCAGCAGATGCGCACCCACTGCCTGAGCTTCTGCGGCGCGCTGCGCCGGCACCACACCGGCGAGGACATGGCCGTCTTCCCCTCGCTGGCCGCGCAGTTCCCCGCGCTCGCCCCGGCGCTCGCCCAGCTGAGCGAGCAGCACAAGGTGGTGGCCCGGCTCCAGGACTCCATCCAGGTGCTCGTCGAGGGCTTCGTGCCCGGCGAGTCCGACCCGGTACGCCTGCGCGCCGAGCTGGAGGAGCTGGCCGGCCGCCTGGAGTCCCACTTCGACTTCGAGGAGCAGACCGTGGTGACGGCGCTGAACGCCACCGCCGACGCACCGCCGTTCGCCTGATCCGGCACGGGCTCTTGAGCTGTCCTCTAGCGCCCGCTGCGAGCCTCGCCACCGGGTAGCGGCAGCAGACCGGCGCGGCCACCGACCGTGGCCGCACGTGCCGGTCGCCGCGCACCAGGAGGAGAGGAACCACCATGAGCAGTATCCCCGTCGGCGGCCGGCACGGCAGGCCGGCCACGAGGGACGGGCAGCCCGAGCTGCGGCGCACCGAGCACGTCAGGTACTCGATGGCGCCGGCCCGTACCCTCTACGAGCTGGCCGCCGACGTCACACGCTGGCCCGCCATCTTCGGGCCCAGCATCTACGCCCAGCACCTGAGCCGGGGCCCGCGCACCGAGCGGTTCCGGCTGTGGGCCCAGGTGAACGGCGAGGTCAAGTCCTGGGTGTCCCGGCGCGAACTCGACCCCGACGCGCTGTGGATCCGCTTCGACCAGGAGGAGAGCGTCGCCCCCATCGGCAGCATGGGCGGCGAGTGGCACTTCCGGCCGCTGCCGGACGGCGGCACCGAGATCGTGCTGCTCCACGAGTTCACCGCCGCCGACGACAGCCAGGAGACGGTCAGCTGGATCGCCTCCGCGCTCGACCGCAACAGCGCGGTGGAGCTGGAGGCGCTGACCCGGATCGCCGAACTGGGCCACGCGATCGACGACGTGGTGTTCTCGTTCACCGACACGGTCGCGCTCAAGCGGCCGGCCGCCGAGGTCTACGACTTCCTCCACCGCTCGGACCTGTGGCCGCAGCGCCTCCCGCACGTGCGGCGGGTGACGCTGAAGGAGGACGTGCCCGGCGTCCAGGACATGGTGATGGAGACGGTCACCGCGGACGGCTCCACGCACAGCACGCACTCGGTGCGGGTCTGCGTGCCCGGCCAGCTCATCGTCTACAAGCAGCTGGTGCCGCCGCGGCTGCTCTTCGGGCACAGCGGACGCTGGGAGCTGGCCGGCGAGGGCGACGAGGTGCTGGTGACCGCCGAACACACCGTCGCGATCAACCCGGGGGCCATCGCCGAGGTGCTGGGCGCCGGCAAGACCCTCGCCGACGCGCGCGAGTACGTCCGCGCCGCGCTGGGGCGCAACAGCCGCAGCACGCTCGACCACGCCGGGTCGTGGCGTCATGGGTGAGACCGCCGGCCTCCCCGAAGACGGCTCCTGCGACAGCGCCTTCGCCGAGGTGGCGCGGGTCTTCCGGCGGCACTTCGCCGACGGCGAGGAGATCGGCGCCGCGGTGTGCGTCTACCACCGCGGCCGGCCGGTGGTGGACCTGTGGGGCGGCTTCGCCGACCCCGGCCGGACCGACCCGTGGCGGCCCTCGACCCTGGGGGTCCTCGCCTCGCCCACCAAGGCCCTCGTGTCCAGCGCCGCGCTGCTGCTGGTGGACCGCGGGGTGCTGGAGCTGGACCGGCCGATCGCCGACCACTGGCCGGAGTTCGCCGCGCACGGCAAGGAGAGGATCACGCTGCGGATGGTGCTGAGCCACCGCTCCGGCGTGGTCTGCCTGGACCACGCCCCGATCACCGCCGAGCACATGCGGCGGCACACCCCGATCGCCGAGGCGCTCGCCGCGGCCCGCCCGGAGTGGGAGCCGGACACCGCGCACGGGTACCACGCGGTGACCTTCGGCTACCTGGTCAGCGAACTGGTCCGCAGGCGCACCGGCCGCACGGTCGGCGCGTTCTTCGCCGAGGAGATCGCCGCTCCGCTGGGCCTCGACTGCCACATCGGCCTGCCCGACCCGGACGCGGTCCACCTGGCCACCATGCTCCAGTCCAAGGCCGAGGACGTGATGTCGGGCGGTGATCCCGGCGACGCCATCGCCATGCTGACCGAGCTGGGCAAGCCCGACTCGCTCACCCACCGGTCGACGGTCGCCAGCATGGCCCTGGATCCGGAACCGGACCCGACGGCCGAGGACCCGTCCTACGGCGGCTGGGCGAGCGCCCAGTCCCTGGCCCGGCTGTACGCCGCGCTCCTCGGCGAGGTCGACGGGGTCCGGCTGCTCAGCCCCCGGATGTCGGCCGAGATCGGCCGGGTGCACGCGCGGGGCGCCTGCCGCATCACCATGATGTCCACCGCCTGGGGGCTGGGCTTCATGCTGCCCGACAGCCCCACCTTCCCGGCCTCGGCCGGCCTGACCACCGCGTTCGGTTTCGACGGCGCGAACGGCACCTTCACCTTCGCCGATCCGCGCCACGACCTCGCCTTCGCCTACGTGCAGAACTCCGGCTCCCGCGAGCTGGGCAGCATCGACGACCGCGCCCACCGGCTCGTCCAAGCCGTCTATTCGAGCGTCGGACAGCGCTCGACCAAGGAGGAATCATGACCCGCACCCCTCTGGTCGCCCTGGTGACCGGCGCCACCAGCGGCATCGGCCTGGAGATCACCCGCCGGCTGGCCCGTGACGGCGCCCGGGTGTACCTGGGCGCGCGGCGCGCGGACGTCGTGGCCGAGACCGTGGCGTCGCTCCGGGCCGAGGGGCTCGACGTCGACGGCCGGGCCTGCGACGTCACCTCCCGCGAGGACGTCCGCGCCGTCGTCCGCGCCGCCACCGAACGGTTCGGCCCGCTGGACGTGCTGGTGAACAATGCCGGCCGGTCCGGCGGCGGCGTCACCAAGGACGTCCCCGACGAGCTCTGGCTCGACGTGATCAACACCAACCTCAACAGCGTCTTCATGATGACCAAGGAGGTCCTCAACCACGGCGGCATCCTGGACCGCGGCTGGGGACGCATCATCAACATCGCCTCCACCGGCGGCAAGCAGGGCGTCGTCAACGGCGCCCCGTACTCGGCCGCCAAGCACGGCGTCGTCGGGTTCAGCAAGGCGCTCGGCCTGGAGCTGGCCAAGACCGGGGTGACCGTGAACGCGGTCTGCCCCGGGTTCGTGGAGACACCGATGGCCGAGCGCGTGCGCGAGGTCTACTCCGGGCTGTGGAACGTCCCGGCCGAGGAGGTCCACGAGCGGGTGAGCGCCCGGGTGCCGATCGGCCGGTACGTCGTACCCGAGGAGGTGGCCGCGATGGTGGCCTACCTGGTCGGCCCCGGCAGCGACGCGGTGACCGCGCAGGCCCTGAACGTGTGCGGCGGTCTCGGCAACTACTGAGCCGCCACCGCGCACGTGCCCAGCGCACAAGGGGCGTTTCCCGGCCGCCGGCCGGGAAACGCCCCTTCGTCGGGTACGGGCCGGCGGCTCAGCGGGCCCGGTCCGCGAGGGCGGCCAGGGTCCGGGTCAGCTGCTGTTCGTCGTCGGTCCGGTGGGTGACCACACCCGGTGTGATGCGCCGGCACAGGCCGCCCAGGACCTTGCCGGGGCCCACCTCGACCAGGTTCCCGGCACCCTCGGCGACCAGCCGCTGCGCCGTACCGGTCCAGTTGACCCGGCCGGTGAACTGGCGGAGCAGACAGGTGCGCGCCTCGGCGCCGTCCCGGACCGGTGCCGCGCTGAAGCTGGAGACGACCGGGATCACCGGATCGCGGAACTCCACGTCCGCCAGGGCGGCGGCGAACTCGTCCTCGACGCCGCCGAGGAGCGTGCAGTGCGCGGCGCCGCCGATCTGCAGCACCACGACGCGGTCGGCGCCGGCCTGCCCGACCAGTTCGGTGAGCGCGTCGACCGCGGCCATCTGCCCGGAGACCACCACCTGCGTGAAGTCGTTGTGGTTGGCGACCTCCACGATCTCGCCGGAGACGGCGGCGGCCTTGAGGCACAGCTCCTCCACCGTCGCCAGGTCCAGGCCGACGACCGCCGCCATCTTGCCCGGCACCCGGGCGTTCGCCGCCCTCATCAGCTCGCCGCGCAGCCGGACCAGCCGCAGCGCGTCGGTCCAGTCGAGGACGCCGGCGCAGACCAGCGCGCTGAACTCGCCCAGGCTGTGCCCGGCCGCGAGGTCCGGTACGACACCGTGCGCGCGCAGCACCTCGAGCGCCACCACGCTGGTCAGCACCACGGCGGGCTGGGTGACGGGCATCTGCCGCAGTTCCGCGGCCGGACCCTCCCAGCACAGCCGGGACAGTTCGAAGCCGAGCAGTTCGTCGGCGCGGCGGTAGTAGCTCTCGGTCAGCCCGGGCCAACGCCGCATCAGGTCGAGCCCCATGCCCACGCGCTGGGCGCCCTGGCCGGGGAAGAGGAAGGCGGTCCTGTCCAATGCAGACACTCACTCTCGGCTGGTGGCAGGAGCTCGCAGTCTCCAGATCCGGCCTACACCGCCGCTTGAGCACCGCTTCAGCTCGCGAAAGGCCCGCTCAAGCGGTTCTCCGGCCCTGCCTGCGATCGTGCGGCCACCGCCCAGCGGCGGTCCATTCCAAGGAGGAGAAGCGGCATGCGGAACAAGGTGCTGACCCGTCGGGGATTCCTCGGCCTGGGGGCGGCGGTGGGCGGCGCGGCGGTGGTCGGCGCCGCGGCGAGCCCGACCTGGGCGGGCGAACCAGCGGGGCGCAAGCCCTGGCCGACCACCCTGCGGCTGCCCGACGGGCTCCATCCGGACGGCCTGGCGATCGGCAGACTGCCCTTCGCCTACTTCGGTTCGCTGCTCACCGCCGCGATCTACCGGGTCGACCTGTCCACCGGTGAGGGCGAGTTCATCAACGAGGGGCTCGGATCGGGGCACAACGCCATCGGTCTCGCGCTGGACCACTGCGGACGGCTGTTCATCGGGGGCGGCTGGGGCCGGACCATCACCGTCATGGACGGCCGGACCGGCGAGGTGCTCACGACGTACGAGGGCCTCGGCGCCGCGAACGCCTGCGTGAACCTGGCGACGGTCACGCGGGAAGCCGCCTGGTTCACCGACGGGCTCAACGGCGTCCTGTTCGGGGTGCCCTTCGGCCCCGGCGGCACGCTGCCCGGGCGGGACGGCATCGTCACCCTGCCGCTGACGGGGGAGTGGCGGCAGAGCGACGCCCAGTGGCAGATCACCGGGGCGGGCATCGCCGGCTCCCCGGACGGGCGGTCCCTGCTGGTCGTCAACCAGGACGTCGACGGCGGCACCCTGTTCCGGGTCGACCCGCGGACCGGTGACGCCCGCCGGGTCGCCGTCGAGGGCGCGAAGTTCCCGACCACCAACGGCATCTGCGTCGACGGCCGCACGCTGTACGCGCCCTCGCAGACCGACCTCGCGGTGATCCGGCTCGCCCCGGACGGCACCAGGGGCTCCCTGGTCCGCCGGGTCACCGACCCGCGCTTCGACTCGCCGAGCGCCGTCGCGCCCTACGGCGACCGGCTGTACCTGACGAACTCGCGCTTCCCGCTGCCGCCGACGCCGACCACGGCGTACACCGCGGTGGCCCTGCCACGGCACGCGTAGTCCAGGACGGAGCCCGGCCCCGGCCGGGCTCCTCCTCCCGGCCGCACCGCGACTCTCTCCCGGGAAAGGGGACCGCATGCCCGACGAGGGCACCCGACTGATCGAACTGGCCGAGGGCTTCTCCTGCCACGCCGAGGACGAGGCCACCGCCCGCTTCGGCTACCGGGAACTCTTCGAGGACGACACCTACCGCCTCGACCACCTGCCGCGGACGCCCGTCGTGGTCGACGCCGGCGCGGGCATCGGGCTGTTCACCCTCCTGGTCAAGCGGAGCCGTCCGCGGGCCCGGGTGATCGCCTTCGAGCCGGTGCCCGGCAACGTCCGGCTGCTGCGGCGCAACCTGGCACTGCACGGTGTCACGGAGGACGTCGTGGTACGGCAGTCCTGCCTGGGCGCCCGGCCGGCCGCCGCCGCGGAACTCACCCACCTCCCGCGACTGGCGGGGAACTCCACCCTGCGCCCGGAACAGCTCGGCCCACAGCGCGAGTTGATGGCACGTCACCTGGGTGCGGACAAGGCGGCGGAGCTCTTCGCGACCGCGCGCCTCACCGTCGAGGTGGAGACCCTGTCCGGGGTCCTCCGCCGGACCGCCCCGGACGGCCCGGTCGACCTGGTCAAGATCGACGTCGAGGGAGCGGAGCCGGAGGTCCTCCACGGCATCGCCGAGGAGGACTGGTCCCGGATCGGCGCCCTGGTGGTCGAGGTGGGCGAGCAGCGGGAGACCGTGGAACGGATCCTGCGGGAGCGCGGGCTGGACGTGCGCAGCACACCCGCTCCCTACATGTGGCCCGAGCTCGGCATCTACAACGTCACCGCCCGACGCTGAGGACGGTGCTGGGCCGTCAGCGCCTCCAGCCTGCGCACCACCTCGTCCGGGCCGGGCATGGACCGGATCAGCGAGTGCAGCTGATCGGCCCCGGCACGGAACGAGGGCTCCGTGACGAGCCGCTGCACCTGCGCGCACAGCGACCCCGCGGTCAGCTCGCCCGGCTCCAGCATGAGCCCTGCGCCGCTGTCGGCGACGTACCGCGCGGTGCGGGCCTCGCCCCACATCGACAGGGGGGTGACCAGCTGCGGCACCCGGTGCGCCCCGGCCGCCGCGAAGGTTCCGCCGCCGCCGTGGTGGATCAGCGCCGAGCAGCTGGGCAGCAGGTAGTTCAGCGGTACGTACTCCACCAGCCGGACGTTGTCCGGCACCTCCTGCACGGTCGCCAGCTGCTCGGCGTGCAGCGTGGCGACCAGCTCGATGTCCAGCTCGGACAGGGCGGCGACCATGTCGGCGAAGGAGAGCCCGGACTCCCGGAACAGCTGCCGGCCACGGCCTCCCATGCCGAGCGACAGGCACACCCGGGGCCGCTCGGGCCGCTCGTGCACCCAGGCGGGAGGGGTCCGGTTGCCGTTGTAGGGGACCCGCCGGACCGGCTCGTACGAGAGGTCGACCGGCAGCCGGAGCGGCGCGGGCACCGGGTCGACGGACCACTGGCCGAGCAGCAGTTCCTCGCGGTAGGCGAGGCCGTACCGCTCCAGCATGGGGCGCATCAGCGCGGTGACCGGGTCCTCCTCCGGGCCGGCGTTGCGCTGGGCCAGCCGCTCGCGCGACCGCGCGTTCAGCCAGCCGATGTTGTCCTGGCCCCAGAGGAACCGGGCCTGCGCGGCGCCGGTCAGCGTGGCGGCGACGGCGGCCGGCACGCAGAACGGGTCCCACAGCACCAGGTCGGGCTGCCAGTTCCGGCAGAAGTCCACGAGGTCGTCGAGCATCGGCGTGAACCCGGCCAGCATCCTGGTCATGCCGGCCCACTTGCGCTCCCAGCCGTCGTCGTGGGCGGCGTCCACCGACAGGAAGTCGGTGAGCGAGTCGAGCTTCTCGAAGTTGTCGTTCCACTCCATGACCTCGGTCAGCGCCGCGCCGACCGGCACCGGGGCGAGACCGGCCTCGGTCACCAGATGGGCCGCACCGGGATGGATCGCGACGCGCACCTCGTGCCCGGCGTTCTGCAACGCCCAGGCCAGCGGGACCAGGGGGTGCACATGAGCCGTCGCAGGGAAAGCGCAGAACAGAACACGCATGGATTCAATTTCCTCTCGCCCGACACAGTTCGGGAGGAATAACCTGCCCACCCCTTCTGGAAATCGACTGGACTGCCGGAGAGAAACCGCTCGAAAACCAATTGCGGATGACTTGAGCGCCGTCACCGGCCGGTCTTTACCGCTACCGCGCGCCGACGATTCTCTGGCAGCATCGTCACGCAGTCTCCCACCATCATTCGGCCAACAGCCAAGGATTGCGTCATGCATGTGCGCGAACTCGCGGTTCCGGGAAGTTACGAATTCACGCCGGAACTCTTTCCCGACCGGCGTGGGGTGTTCGTCTCGCCGATGCAGGGGCCCCTCTTCCAGTCCCACGTCGGTCATGAATTCCAGGTGGCCCAGAGCAACATCAGCCGCTCGTCCCGCGGCGTGCTGCGCGGTATCCACTTCACCACGGCCCCGCCCGGGCAGGCGAAGTACGTCCACTGCGCCCACGGACGGGCCCTCGACTTCGTCGTGGACATCCGCGTCGGCTCGCCCACGTTCGGCGCGTGGGACTGCGTCGAGCTGGACGCCGAGTCCTTCCGCGCGGTCTACCTGCCCGTCGGCGTCGGCCACACCTTCCTGGCGCTGGAGGACGACACGATGATGTCGTACCTGATGTCGACCAGCTACGTGCCCGAGCTGGAGCAGGCGATAGACCCGTTCGACCCCACCCTCGCGCTTCCCTGGCCCGAGGGCCTCGACTTCGTCGTCTCCGACCGGGACCGTGCCGCGATGAGCCTGCAGGAGGCACTGGAGCGGGGGCTGCTGCCCGCGTACGAGGACTGCGTCGACGGGCGGGTGCCGGCGTGACCGGCGCGCCCGGGCGCACCCGCGTCGCGGTGCTCGGCGGCACCGGCTCGGTGGGCCGGCAGGTCTGCGCCGCCTTCGCGGAGCAGGGCCACGAGGTGGTCGTGGTCGCCCGCAGGCCGGCGCCGCACGTGGCGCCGTACCGGTTCGTGCCGCTCGACCTGGTGGCCGCCGACGGTGCCGCGCTGGCCGCGGTTCTGGCCCGCGAGGGCGTCGGCACGGTGGTCAACGCCGTCACCGGGTGGGGTGCCACCGACGAGGAGATGCACCGGCTCAACGTCCGGCCCGTCGAGCACGTCGTCGACGCGCTGCGCCGGCTGCCCGGCCGTCCGCGCCTGGTGCACGTCGGCACGCTGCACGAGTACGGCCCGGTGCCCGAGGGCAGCCCGATCCACGAGGAGCTGTCCCCGGCGCCGGAGAGCCGCTACGCGCGCGTGAAGCTCGCCGCCTCCCGGACGGTGCTCGACGCGAGCGGGCCCGACGGCATCGACGGTGTGGTGGTCCGGCTGGCCAACACCCTCGGACCGCACCCCGCGGCCGAGACCTTCCTGGGGTCGCTCGCCCGCCGGCTGCGGGGCACCGACCCGTCCGACGGGATCGAGCTGACGATCTCCGACGCCCGCCGGGACTACGTCGACGTACGGGACGCGGCGGAGGCGATCGTGCGCGCGGCGGTCCGGCCCGGGGTGCCGCGCCTGCTGAACATCGGCAGCGGGACCGCCGTCTCGGTCCGCTTCCTCGTGCGGGAGCTGCTGCGGGCCGCCGGCCTGCCCGCGGACACCGTCCGGGAGACCGGCGGCGCGGTGCACAGCCACGGCGGCGACTGGACCCGGGCCGACATCGCCCTGGCCGGCTCCGCGCTGGACTGGCGGCCCCGGTTCACCGTGGGCGCGTCCATGGCGGCCCTGTGGGACAGCCTCGGCGCCTGACGGCCGGACCGGCCGGGGGCGGGCCCTCGCCGGGTGGACGAGGCCCCGCCCCCGGGGCGTACGGCTCAGGCGCAGCAGGTCAGCGGACCGCCGTGGTAGTCCATCATCTCGCCGAAGATCACACCCATCTCCTTGAGCAGCACGTCGAAGTCGAGTTCCGCCTCCGGGGCGAGCTGCTCGGCGTAGGCGCGGTGCAGGTTGGCCACCAGCCGCTCCGGCTCGCCGAGGGCCGCGAACCGGCCGAGGTCGGCCTCGCGCGCCACGGCGAGCGGTGCCCGGCCCGCGGCGATGCCGTCCACGGCCAGCTGCCGCACCCAGCGCAGGTAGTCCTCGGTGACGTCGAGGAGTTCGGGTCCGCCCACCGGCCCGTGCCCGGTCACCACGGTCGTGGCGCCCAGGCCGCGCAGCTGCTCGATCACCTTCAGCGAGCCGGAGACCGAGCCGAGCGGCACGAACGGAGTGAAGCCGGACATGACGATGTCGCCCGTGAAGAGCACCTTGCGCTCGGGTATCCAGACGACGGTGTCGTTGGCGGTGTGCGCGAGCCCGAAGTGCATCAGCTCCGCGGTCAGTTCACCGACGTGCAGCGTCAGCCGGTCCCGGTAGGTGACCGAGGGCAGCCGCACCTCGATTCCGCCCCAGGCCACGTCCGGCCACAGCTCGGTCAGGTGCAGCCCGGCCCGGTCCATCTCGTCGCGGGCGTTGACGTGGGCGATGACGGTGGCCTCCGGGAAGAGCGAGTTCCCGAAGGTGTGGTCACCGTGCGAATGCGTGTTGACCAGGGCGAACGGCGCCGGACGGCCGTCCGCGAGCACCGCGCGGCGCAGGCGCTCGGCGCGCGCCCGGGTCGCGGCGGTGTCGATCAGCGCGACGGATCCGCCGGACGCGATGACGCCCGCGTTGTTGACGCACCAGCCGCCCTCCGGCTGGACGTAGGCGAAGACACCGTCGGCCACTTCCTGCAGGACGGGCTCATTGGCTGCGGGCTCATTGGCTGCTGGGGACACGAAAGCCTCCTAGACGTAACAGGGTTCCCGGCCATGGCGGCCGGACGGTCAGACCAGGTCGTATGCGGCGAGCGGCAGTTCCGGGACGTTCGACAGCACCGCTTGGTGCAGTCGTTGCAGCCGGTTGGAGGGTTCGACGCCGAGCTCGCCGATCAGGGTCTGCCGGAGGGTCCGGAAGACCTGCAGGGCCCGCCACGGCGCGCCCGAGCGCTGCAGGGCGATCATCAGCATGGCGCAGAAGTTCTCGTGCATCGGGGACTGGGCGACGAGCATCCGCAGCTCGGGAATGAGCATGGCGTGCCTGCCCAGGTGCAGGTCGGCGAGGATGCGCAGCTCCTGGGCGCGCATCCGGGCCTCCTCCATGCCCATCGCCTCCATCTCCAGCACCTGCCCGGCCGGTACGTCCATCAGGGCCGGCCCGTTCCACAGCTGGAGCGCGCGGCCGAGCAGGCGCGAGGAGGTCTCCGCGTCGCCGGCCGCGAGCATGGCGTCGCCCTCGGCGGTGAGCCGTTCGAACTCGCGCAGGTCGAAGCCGCCCGGTGCGATCGCGAGCTGGTAGCCGTTGAAGTGGGTGACCAGCAGGTCCTTCGCGTTGAGCGGGGAAGAGGCCGGGAGCGATCTGGCGATGAGCTTGCGCAGCTGCAGGATGTACGTCTGGAGCGTCGTGGTCCCGCTGCGCGGCACCTTGTCGCCCCAGATCTCCTGCATCAGCGTCGACACCGGCACCACGCGCCCGCACCGCAGCGCGAGCAGGGTGAGCACCTGCTTGGGCTTGCCGGCCGTCGGGACCACGGACCGGCCGCCGATGCGGACACCGACCGGGCCCAGCACGCTGATTTCCATCGTCTGCTCATCGAGCGCCTCTACCGGCCTGGGCGCCACTACGTCCTGAATGATTTCGATCCCCCTGGGACGGCCGCTGCGTGGGGGCAGCGGACAGATTTCCATGGCTGTTTCGCAGGAGCCTTCGAGCACCGGCCGGGTTGCGCAGGTCTGGCGCACCCCGTTCCCGGCCGGACCGCTTTGTGGTCTCCTCGACGTCACCGTTGTTCAGCCTCTGAAAGGCACCTTGAGGCTCACTTGAACGGCGTGCCGGAGCCGCCGGGCACCACCAGCTCAAGCGGAGTTCTAGTTCGCTGCGAACAGCCGGGTGCAGCATCGGCGCTCAAGCCGAGCCCAGGAGGCCAAAGATGCCCGAACGTATTTCACCCGAAGCGGGGATGGAACGGGCCGCACACGACATCGCTGCGCTCGCGGCCCGCCACGCCGGACGAGCCGAAGAGGAATGGCAACTCGGTCCCGAGGTGGTGCGCGCGATCACCTCGGCCGGATTCGCCCGCCACTTCGTGGCACCGGAGCACGGCGGTACGGCGGGCACCTTCGCGGAGTTCGCCGCCGCCGTCGCCGTGATCGGCGCGAAGTGCCCGGCGACGGCGTGGTGCGCGTCCCTGGCGGCCAGCATGGCCAGGATGGCCGGCTACCTGCCCGAGGAGGGCCGCAAGCGGGTGTGGCAGGACGGGCCCGACACCCTGATCGTCGGCGGGGTCTCCCCGGTCGGCCGGGCCCACGCCCACCAGGACGGCTGGCTGCTGACCGGCACGTGGCAGTACATCAGTGCCGCCGCCCACTCCGACTGGGCGCTGGTGTGCGGTGTCGCGGGGTCCGGTGCGCAGAGCGAGCCGCGGCTGTTCGCCCTCCCGCGCGCCGACTACCGGCTGGAGCGGACCTGGTCGGACGTCGGGATGCGGGCCACCGGCAGCGACACGCTCATCGCCGAGGACGTCTTCGTGCCCGCCGCGCTGAGCTTCCCGCTCGGCAGCCTCCTCGAAGGCGCCGCCGGCCCCTCCGCACCCGGCTGCCACCACGTTCCCCTGACGGCGGTGAACGGGCTCTTCTTCGCCCTGCCCATCCTCGGTGCCGCCGAGGGCGCGCTCGGCCTGTGGTCGGCGTACGCGGCGGAGAAGATCCGCTCGTGGTCCCCGCGCCGGCCCGGGCCGTCCCGCGGGTTCTACGAGGAGACCCTCGCCCGCACCTCCGGCACGATCGACGCGGCCCGCGCGCTGCTGGAACGGGCCGCCCGCGTCGCCGACCTGGGCGCGCGGGCCACCCCCCTGGAGCGGGCCCGCAACCAGCGGGACTCCGCGCTCGCCGCGGACCTCCTGGTGAGCGCGGTCAACCAGCTGTTCCGGGCCTCGGGCACCGCGGGACACAGCGTGCACCACCCCTTGCAGCGGCTCTGGCGCGACGCCAACTCCGCCGCGGGCCACGTGGTGCTGCAGCCGGGGCCGGCCGCGGCGTCGTACGCCGTCAGCGCCCTGGGGCTCGACGGCTGACGGGCCGCTGCCGGCGGCGGGCGGCGCCGGCCCCCGCGGCTACCGCATCGTCCCGACGCTCCGGTAGACGGCCTCGATGAGCCGGCGGGGCCGGTCGTCCAGCGTGCCCATCACCGGCGAGCCGGCGTTCTGCATGTAGCCGAAGGCCAGGTCGTGCTCGGGGTCGGCGAACAGGTAGGAGCCGTTGGCGGCGCTCAGACCGAAGGCGGTGGTCAGTCCGGCCGACGCCGGGAAGACCGCGTGGTCGGGCAGCTGCACGCCCAGACCCCAGTTGCAGTCGGTCTGTGTCACCAGGCAGTGGCCCTTGGAGTGCATGCGCGTCATCTCGGCGAGCAGCTCCGGGCCCAGCAGGCGCGTTCCGTCGACCTCGCCGATCAGCGCGGCCATGAAACGGGCCAGCGACCGCGCGCTCGCCCGGCCGCCGTAGGAGGGGTCCTCCCAGGCCGGGTCGAGCGCCGTCACGTCCAGGGCCAGGCTGCCCATCATCGCCCGGTAGGTCAGCGTGCTCGGGTCGAGGAAGGCGGCCAGCTCGCGGTCCTCGCCGGCGAAGAGCGCCTCGGCCTTGGAGGTGAACATGGTCGCCAGGTGGACGGACCCGGCGTCCGGCACCCCGATGTGGCAGTCGAGGCCCAGCGGCCCGGCGATCTCCTCGGCGAAGTACCTGCCGACCGTGTGCCCGGTGCGCCGCCGCAGCAGCTCGCTGACCAGGTAGCCGAAGGTGATCCCGTGGTACCCGTGCGCGGTGTCCGGCTCCCACTCCGGCCGGGCGCCGGCGAGCGCCTCGGCGATCGGCAGATGGGTGCGCATGGCCTCGTTGGTGATCGGCGCGTGGTCCAGGCACACCACACCGGAGCGGTGGGCGAGCACCATCCGCAGGGTGATCCCCGCCTTGCCGTGTGCCGCGAACTCCGGCCAGTACCGGGCGATCGGGGTGTCGAGGTCGAGCAGCCCCTGCTCCACCAGCCGCAACGCCGCCACGGCGACCAGCGCCTTGGTCGGCGAGGCCAGCACCCCCAGCGTGTCGGGACGCCAGGGATCCACCCGGTCCCCGTCCGCGAACCCGCCCCACAGATCGACCACCGGCTCGCCCCGGTGATAGACGCACACCCCGGCGCCCACCTCCGCACCCGCGGCGAAGTTCGCCTCGAACGCCTCGGCGACCCCGGCGAAGCCGTCCGCCGCCCAGCCACCTCGCGGAGACCCGCTCATCGTGTCCCACCTCCGTATCCACGCCTGATCGCCTACGACAGTCGCTGCCCGCGCTCGTGGTTCGCTCGACTCTCGGCAACGCGGCGCTCGGGCGGGACCGGCTTCCGCCGTCCTTCGAGCGGGCGTCGAGGCCGTACCGCGAGGGTGGCATGGTCACCCCAGCCCCCAACCACGGAGAACGCCAGGTGCTGAGAGTCGGAGTCATGGGCTGCGCCGAGATCGCGCGGCGCCGCATGCTGCCCGCCATGCGGGCGCATCCGCTCATCGAGGTCGCGGCGGTCGCCAGCCGGGATGCCGCCAAGGCGGCCGAGACGGCCGGCCTCTTCGGCTGCCGGCCGGTCGTCGGGTACGACACCCTGCTGGCGGACGACACCGTCCAGGCCGTGTACGTCCCGCTGCCCGCCGCGCTGCACGCCCGCTGGGTCGAGGCGGCGCTGGCGGCGGGCAAACACGTGCTCGCCGAGAAGCCGCTCACCACGGATCCGGCCTGCACCCGCGAGCTGCTCGACCAGGCCCGCGCCCGGGGCCTGGTGCTGATGGAGAACGTCATGTTCGTCCACCACGGCCGGCACGAGGTGGTCCGCCGACTGGTGGCGGACGGCGCGATCGGCGAACTGCGCGCGCTGCACGTGACGTTCACGATCCCGCGACTGCCCGACGACGACATCCGCCACCAGCCCGAACTCGGCGGCGGCAGCCTCTTCGACGTCGGGGTCTACCCGGTCCGCGCGGCCGTGCACCTGCTGCCGGGGCCGCTGGAGGTCCGGGGCGCCGTCCTCGAACGCGGTCCCGGCCGCCGGGTCGACACCGCCGGTGCCGCGCTGCTGCGGTCGCCCGACGGGGTCGTCGCGCACCTGACCTTCGGCATGGAGGACGCCTACCGGTCCCGGTACGAGCTGTCGGGCAGCACCGGCCGCATCCTCGTCGACCGCGCCTTCACCCCGCCCGCGGACCACGCCCCGCAGATCGTCGTCGAGACCCGGGACGGCATCCGGACGCACACGCTGCCGCCGGACGACCAGGTAGCCAACACCCTCGACGCGTTCGTCGCGGCGGTACGCACCGGCCACCTGTCACCGGCCGACTCCCTGGCCCAGGCCGACCTCCTCGCCACCATCCGCCAGACGGCCGTCCCATCCCGCTGACGAGGCTCAGAGGGCCACCAGCTCCTGGCCGGAAGGGAGCACTTCGGCCGGCTCCGCGTGTTGGTCGCGGCGGTGCGGGCCGGAGGGCTGCCTGTCCCGGGCCGCCCTGCTCACCGCCGTCCGGCCCGTCCCGCCGGCGAGGCTCAGGGGGCCGCCAACTCCTCGACCGAGCGGAGCACTTCGGCCGGTCCGGGAAGTGCGGTCATCTCCGTGGCCAGCTCGCGGGAGCGTTCGGTGTACGACGGCTGGGACACCAGCCGGTGGCAGGCGGCGGCGACGGCTTCGGGAGTGTCCTGTCCGGGCAGCAGGGTGACGGCCGCGCCGAACGCGGACAGCCGCTGCGAATGCGGTTCCAGCTTCGGCATGTTGGGCACCACCAGCTGCGGCACCCCCGCCTGCATCGCCGTGAGGGCCGTCTGGCCGCCGCCCGCGTGCACCAGCGCACGGCAGGTGCGCAGCACGGTGGCCAGCGGCAGCCAGCCCGCCCGCACCTCGGGCCGCCGGGCGGTCAGGGCCGCCGCGACCTCGTCCGGCGCGGCGATGACCACCTCCGCCCGGGCGTCGGTCCGCGCCACCTCGGCCACCAGCCGTTCCAGGTGGTCGACGTCCTGCTCACCGCTGACCCGGCTGCCTGCCGTGACACAGATCCGGGGCCGGTCGGTGGCGGTGTACATCCACGGCTCGAGCCGGCGCTGCCGCCCCGTGGGCACGAAGCGCATCACCGCGCCGGCCGGCGCGTCCGGTGCGAGCACGCTCGGCGGGCAGATGTGGATCCACAGCTGTGGATCGGGCAGGCGGGTCAGACCGAGCCGGGCCAGCTCCGGAGCGAGTTCCTCCGCGGCGCCGTGATCCATCTCCACCGGCTCGCCCATGTCCCAGGCGTGACGGACGTAGGGCACGCCCAGCTCCACGGCGAGCAGCGCGGCGGCGAAGGAGAGGGTGCCGCCGACGACGACGTCCGGACGCCAGTCCCGGCTGAGTGCGCGCAGGGCCGGCAGGCTGCCGGCCGCCAGCCGCCCGAACCCGTGGCCGCCGAAGCGCAGCCGGGTCGCGGTGTCGGCGGGCAGTTCGAGCGGGGTGCCGTCCCGGGTCTCGAACATGTACGCGCGCATGCTCCGGCGCGTGGCAGGCAACCCCGGCAGCCCTGCCTCCAGGACCACCGGCACCATGTCCTCGGTGGCCGCCACCACCACGTCGTGGCCGGCGTTGCGCGCGGCCGTCGCGAGCGGGGCGAGCGCGAACACCGTGGCCGGGCTGCCGGCGGCCACGAAGAGCATCCTCAACGAACGTGCCATGCCGGAGTGGCTCCTTCCGTCCTTGTCCATGCGGTCCGGCACAGCCTGCGCGAAGGCGCCTGAACAACGGTGTATCCGCGATCGAGCACGCCCGGATCTTTGCTGGTGGACACGTCCGAGCGCGCCAGCCTATGATCAAAAGACCCGCAGATATGTGCGCATTACAACAATTTGTGCGCGGATAGCCGCGGAAGTACTACGGGGGTAGAGAACCATCAGGCACCACTGCGCAGTCGTACCTACCGCAAATCACCGCATCAAAACCATGGAGCTCGGCCTGCTCGGGCCCATGACCGTGACCATCAACGGCACCTCGATCGTCCCCACCGCGAGAAAGCCCAGGCAGCTGCTGGCGCTGCTCGCCGTCCGCTGCGGCCGGATCACTCCGGTCCCGACCCTCGTCGACGAGGTCTGGGGCACCGACATCCCGCGCAGCAGCGCTTGCACATTGCAGACATACATCCTCCAGCTGCGGCGGCTCATCACCCTGTCGCTGGACACGGACTCCCGCCGGGACGCCAAGGACTTAATCGTCACCCACTTCAACGGCTACCAGCTGATGGCCGACCCGACCTACTCGGATCTTCGCGAGTTCGAACGGCTCTCGGTCGAGGGTGACGCCGCGCTGGCAACGGGTGACGCCGCCGGCGCCTCCCGCCTGCTCGGCCGCGCGCTGGCCCTGTGGCGCGGCCCCGCCCTGATGGACGTACCGGCCGGACAGGTGCTCCACTCCGAGATCATCGGCCTGGAGGAGAGCCGGATGCGGGTGCTCGAACGCCGCATCGTCGCCGACCTCATGCTGGGCAGGCACGCCACGCTCGTGCCCGAGTTGCAGACGCTCGTCGCCCAGAACCCGTTCCACGAGAACCTGTGCGCCATGCTCATGGTCGCCCTGCACCGCTCCGGGGCCACCTGGCGGGCGCTGGCCGCCTTCCGGGACCTGCGGGACGGCCTGGTGCGGGAACTGGGGGTCGAGCCCTCGTACCGGCTGCAGAGACTGCACCAGGAGGTGCTGGAGAACGCCTCCGCCCTCTGCCTGGGCGACTTCGGCCTCACGCCGGACGCCGGGTACGCCGGCCTGGCACGCTGACGTACCGCTGGACACCGCTCGGCCGAGGCCGGCAGACCCCGGACACACCGGGGGCTGCCGGCCTCGGCCGTCGTGCGTACGGCCGTCAGCCGGCGTTCGCGACCGCGCTGTTGGCCCGGTCGAGCAGCGCCCGCGGGGTGTCGGTGGCGAACAGCTCGTCGTCGGGGATCTCGATGCCGAACTCGCGCTGCAGGACGGCCGCGGTCTCCATCAGGGCCAGCGAGTCGTAGCCCAGCTCCTCGAAGGTCAGGTCCAGGATCTCCCGGTCCGGCCGGCCCGCGTCGTCGATGCCGGCGCACCGGACCAGGACGTCGCGCAGTTCGTCCGCCGTGATGGGCTTGCTCATGGTGTTTCCTCGTTTCCGAAGTCGTCGAAGTCGTCGAAGTCGCAGGGGTGCCAGGTCGCTCAGTCGCCCAGGGCGCTGACGACGATCGCCGTGTTGAAGCCCCACTTGCCGCGGGCGAGCACGAGGGCGTGGGACACGGGCCGGTAGCGCGGCTCGCCGCGGACCAGGTCCAGCCGGTAGCCGGCGGGCACCTCGCCGACGTGGGCGGTCGCCGGGATCACGCCGTCGCGGATGGACAGCAGCGCGGTGACCACGTCCAGCGGTCCGCCGCCGGAGTAGAGGCGGCCGGTCAGCGCCTTGGGGGCGGTCACCGGAACGCCGGACGGCCCGAAGACGGCGCAGATCGCCTCCGCCTCCTGCCGGTCCAGCTCGCCGACACCGGCCGCGTCGGCGAACACCACGTCCACCTCGCCGGCGGACAGACCGGCGTCCCGCAGCGCCAGCTCGATCGCCCGGCGCAGCGCCGGCGGACGCGGCGAACCGGGAGCCGGGTCGAACGTGGCGGCGTACCCGGTGATCGCGCCGTACACCTGGCCGGCGCCCCGGCGACGGGCCGCCGCCAGGTCCTCCATGACCAGCAGGGCACCGCCCTCACCCGGGATGTAGCCGTCGGCCCGCACGTCGAAGGGCCGGTAGGAGGTGGCACTCACCCGGCCGCCGGAGAGCTGGGAGGCCCAGCCCCACGGGTCGAGGGCGGAGTCCACACCGCCGGTGACGACCAGGCCCGTGCCCTGGCGGACGGCCCGCCGGGCGTGGCCGATCGCGTCCAGACCGCCCGCCTGCTCGGCGACCAGCGCCTTGTTGGGGCCGCGCATGCCGTGCCGGATCGAGATCTGGCCGGTGTTGACCGCGTAGAACCAGGCGAACGACTCGTAGACGCTCACGTGCTCCGGCCCCTTGGACCACAGCTTCGCCAGCTCCCGGTGGGTGAACTCGAACCCGCCCAGGGCGTTGGAGGTCACCACGGACATGTCGTAGTCGACCAGCTCCGACGGCTGCACCGCGGCGTCGGCGAGCGCCCAGTCGGCGGCGGCCAGCGCGTACCGCGTGGAGATGTCGGTCTGCGGCAGCAGCCGCGCCGAGATGTGTTCCTCGGAGTCGAAGTCCAGCACCTCGCCCGCGCGCCGGGCCGCGTACGGCGTGGCGTCGAACCGGGTGATCTCCGCGATCCCGTCGCGGCCGTCCAGCGTGGCCTTCCAGTAGTCCTCGGTGCCGACCCCGTTGGGGGCCACCACACCGAGTCCCGTCACGACAGCGGTGGTCATCGGGTCCCTCCCGGCCGGTTCAGCACGACTGCGCTCTGGAATCCACCGAAGCCGCTGCCCACGCTCAGCACGGTGTCCACCGTCTTCTCCCGCGCGGTGACCGGCACGTAGTCGAGGTCGCACTGCGGGTCGGCCTCGTGCAGGTTGGCGGTCGGCGGTACGGCACCGTTCTTCATCGCCAGCAGACAGGCGGCGAGTTCGATGGAGCCGATCGCGCCCAGCGAGTGACCGACCATCGACTTGATCGAGCTGACCGGCACCTCGTACGCGTGGTGCCCGAGGCTGCGCTTCAGCGCGGCGGTCTCGTGCCAGTCGTTCTGCTTGGTGCCCGAGCCGTGCGCGTTGACGTAGTCGAGGTCCTCGGCGTTCTTGCCCGCCTCGGCCAGCGCGGCGCCTATCGCCTCGGCCATCTCCCGGCCGTCCTTCTTCAGGCCCGTCATGTGGTACGCGTTACCGCGGGTGGCGTAGCCGCTCACCTCGGCGTAGATGTGCGCTCCCCGCTCCAGGGCGTGGTCGAGGGTCTCCAGCACGAACATGGCCGAGCCCTCGGCCAGCACGAACCCGTTGCGGGAGGCGTCGAAGGGCCGCGACGCGTGCGCGGGGTCGTCGTTGTACGTGGTCGTGGCCTTGATCGCGTCGAAACAGGCGACGACGATCGGGGTGACCGGGGTGTCGGTGGCACCCGCCAGCATGATGTCCGCCGTGCCCTCCCGGATCACCTGCACGGCGTTGCCGATCGCGTCGAGCCCGGACGTGCAGCCGTTGGACACCATCGTCACCGGGCCCTCGGCCCCGATCCGCCAGGCCAGTTCGGCCGGCATGATCCCCGGGGTGAGGTAGTCGAACATGTGCGGGGACAGGTACTCGGGGCTCACCGCCCAGTGCCGCCCCGCGTCGGAGAGCACCTGGTACTCGACGTCCAGGCTGGTGGAGGCGGCCACCGCGCTGCCCAGGCTGACACCGACCCGGTACGGATCCAGACGCTCCACCTCCAGGCCGCTGTCCGCGATCGCGTCGCCGGCGCACACGGCGGCGAACTGCGCGGACCGGTCCATGCGACGGATCTCTCTGGCGCTCAACCCCTCGGCGACCGGGTCGAAGTCGCACTCGCCGGCCACCTGGGACCGGTAGGGCGAGGGGTCGAAGAAGCTGATCCGGCGGGTCGCGGTGCGACCCGCGCTCAGCAGGTCCCAGAACTCCTCGGTTCCGGACGCCCCCGGTGCGCGGACCCCCATTCCGGTGATCACGACGCGTCTGGACATATGACAGTTCCTTCCTGGAAGTTGGGAGGAATGCTCGCGGCTGTCGCTTGAGAACAGCTCGACTTCTGGCCTCGGACGGAAAGCGCCACGGGTCACACCGGACTTTTCCCGGCGCTTTCCTCGGCAGGCAGAGAACGAAAGGCGCGACCGCAGTAGACCAGTGGCTGCCCGGAAAACACCTCGGAGCGCCGGACCAGCCCCACCAGGATCACGTGGTCGCCGCCGTCGAGCCGGTCGACCAGCTCGCATTCCATGCGGGCGAGCACGCCGTCCAGGAGCGGCACCCGGTCCAGCCCCGGCGTGGACACCAGACCCGCGTACTTGTCCACCCCCTTGGTGGCGAACCGCTCGGCCAGTCCTGCCTGGTCGTCGCGGAGCAGGTGCACGGCCATCGCCTCGGCGCGGTCGAACGCGGGGTGGCAGTCGGCACTCCGGTCGAGGCACACCAGCACCAGCGGCGGACGCGCCGACAGCGACGAAAAGGCCGTCGCGGTGAATCCCCGCCGCACTCCGTCGCCGTCCACGGTGGTCACCACGGCGACACCGCTCGGCCAGTGCGCCAGGCAGTCGCGCAGTGCCGCCGAGCCGTCCTCGGCACACTCGGTGATCGTCATTGAATTCTGGTTCACCCCCCATGGAAATGGCCTTCACCGACACCGTTTCAACGGCATCTCACTCATTGCTTGAATCCCACTCGAACCGGCATTTCCGCCGGGCGTCGAGCGGGATTCGAGGGGGTTTTGAGGGGGGTGTGGTGACGGGGTGTGGTGGCTGGCGGGCGGAAGGAGATTCCGGCGGGGCGGAACGGGGCACGTCGAGCGGGATTCGAACCCGGCTCGAGCCGCGTGCCGGAGTGTGGCCCCATGAGGGACATACGTTGGCTGGTCACGGGCGCCGGCGGGATGCTCGGCCGGGACCTGTGCTCGGTGCTGGGGCGTTCCGGCGAGGACGTCACCGCGGCCACCCGGGCCGATCTCGACATCACGGACCCGGACGCCGTGCGCCGGGCGGTCCGCGGACACGACGTCGTGGTGAACTGCGCGGCCTGGACGGACGTGGACGGCGCCGAGACGGCCGAGGACAGGGCCACCGCGGTCAACGGCACCGGCGTCCGCCACCTCGCCGCCGCCTGCGCCGGAACGGGGACCCGGCTGCTCCACGTCTCCACCGACTACGTCCTGCCGGGAGACGCCACCGACCCGTACCCGGAATCCGCACCGACCGGTCCGGTCAACGCCTACGGCCGCTCCAAGCTGGCCGGCGAGCAGGCCGTCGCCGAGCTGCTGCCGGAGCACGGCTACACGGTCCGCACGGCCTGGCTGTACGGCGAGCACGGCCCCAACTTCGTGGCCACCATGCTCCGGCTCGCCGCCCGGCGGGACACCGTGGACGTGGTCGACGACCAGCGCGGTCAGCCCACCTGGTCGTACGCCCTGGCCCGCACACTGGCGGAACTCGGCCGAGCCGCCCACACCGGCCGGGCCCCGGCCGGCGTGTACCACGGCACCGCCGGCGGCAGCACCAGCTGGTTCGGCCTGGCCCAGGAGACCTACCGCCTGACCGGCCTGGACCCGGCCCGCATCCGCCCGATCCCCTCCTCGGCCTTCCCGTCCCCGACCCGCCGCCCCACGTACAGCGTCCTGGCCCACGACAACTGGCCCACGGCCGGCCTGTCCCCCCTGCCCGACTGGCAACAGTCCCTCTCCGAGGCCCTGCGCCGCCCGGCCTTCAGGACCCTGGTTCCACCGCGGACATCACCCTGACGCAGGGAACCCGGTCCTTGGGCAGGCCTGGAGCCCTTCGCCGCAGGCGACGGCATCGACGTCGGCTTCGACCCGGTCGAGAAGGCCGCGTACGTCTGGGCGCGGGACACCTACGGAGTGCTCATCGGCCGAGCCCAGCGAGCCAACTTCCAGGACGCCGTCTCCACAACCCTCTGCCCGAGGCTGACCACCGAGTACCACCACAACAAGACCTGGCCCTACGTCCGTTGGTCCGTCGCCGTCTACGAAGGAAACAACCCAGCCCCCGAACTGGTGGCCTCCGGCCAGTGCAGCCACTGAACCACCCCGTCCTCTGGGGGGGAACTCGTCAGGGAGTGTCATCAGCTTGCCGTCGCGGCTCTCGAAGTCCCGCCGCCGTGTCGAAGAGACTGAACGCCGGGGCCGTCACGTTGGCCCGGTTCAGCTCGAACACTCGGCGGGCACCATCACGCGCAGGGTCGACATGACACTTCCTTTACCCGTGTGCCCTATGGTCGGATGCCGCGACTGCGAACGGGGGTTCATCGGTGGGCGACGGCAAGGTGCCCGGTAAGGTCCTGGACATCAAGACCGCCGACATCAAGGCGGCGGCTCCGGCCTTCCATCAGGGGGCCATCGATCTGAGCAAGGCGCTGACCACGCTCATCCAGACTCTGGACGGCCTGGGTGAGCCCTGGGGCCACGACGAGCAGGGCGACAAGTTCGGCAGCGCCTACAAGCCGCAGCAGAAGAAGATCGAGAGCGCGGCGGGCATCCTGGTGCTCGGTCTGACGAGCATTCACGAGGCCATGGTGGACCTCTCCGACGGGCACGTGGACAACGACAAGCTCATCGCCGGGATGTTCACGCAAGTGAAGACCGACAAGCAGAGCGACGGTGCCGGTGAGCGTTGAGGACAAGGCCCGCCACATCCTTCTGAAGCTGGGTCTGTGGTGGCCCGAGGCGGACTCCGGCAAGCTGCGGGACGCGGCGAAGGCCTGGCATGCCTTCGCCGACTCGGTGGACGACGTCCGCGCTCCCGTGCACCGCAGTGCGTCCTCGATCATCCACAACAACACCGGTGAGTCGATCGAGGCGTTCGAGAAGTTCTGGGGCCGTTATGCCAAGGACCAGGACGGCGGCTGGCTGAGCGATCTGGCGAAGTCCTCGCGGGAGATGGCCAAGGCCCTGGAGAAGTTCGCCGACGCCATCGACGACGCGATCAACAAGCTGTGGACGCAGATCGGTATCGACGCGGCCGTGATCGCGGGCGGGGTGGCGCTGGCCTTCTTCACCGCGGGTCTGGCCTCCGGGGCGGCCGTCGCGGCGGCGGACGCGGTCATCGAGTTCGGCGCCGCCATGGGCATCGCGGTCTCCACGACCGTCGCCGAGATCGCCGCGGGCACGCTGGTCGCCGCTGCGTTCGGCGGGGTCGAGTCGGTCGCCGTCGACCTCGCCGTGGCCCAGCCGCTGAAGATCGCGACCGGGCTGCAGGACGGCTTCAGCCTGGACGAGGTCAACCAGGCCGCCAAGGACGGCATGATCTTCGGCGGCGCGCTCGGCGCGGGCGGCGGACTGCTCAAGGCGAGCATGGAAGGCGGCCTCGCCGACACCACCCCGCTGCTGCTGCGCCCGCCCTCCCTCCGCCCCGACCTGGTGGAACTGGGCCCGGCGGCCCGCAACGCCGAACGCACCCCCTGTGTGGGCGAGCCGATCGACGTGGCGACCGGCGCCATGCTGATGACGCAGACGGACCTGTCCCTGCCGGGCAGCCTGCCCCTGGAGTTCACGCGTACCCACCTGTCCTCCTACCGGGGAGGCGTCTGCTTCGGCCCGACCTGGATCTCCACCCTGGACGAGTGCCTCCAGATCGACGGCGAGGGCGTCGTCTTCGCCGCGGCCGACGGCATGCGCCTGGTCTACCCGGTGCCGCAGCCGGGCGTCCCCGCGATGCCGGTGAAGGGCCCGCGCTGGCCGCTGGAGTGGGACGGCAAACCGGACGGCGCGATGACGGTCACCGACCCCGCGACCGGCGTGACGCGCACCTTCGCCGCCCCCGTCCCCTCTCCCTCCTTCGGCGTCTTCCACCTGGCCCTGGACTCCTGGTCCGACCGCAACGGCAACCGCATCGACGTCGAACGCGACGACGACGGCATCCCCTTCGGCATCCGCCACTCCGGCGGCTACTACGTCGCCGTCGACACCCAGGGCCCCCGTATCACCGCCCTGCGCCTCCTGGACGAACCCCCCTCGCGCTACCGTCCGTCCACCACGCCCGACGAGGGCACGGTCGTCATGCGCTACGGCTACGACACCGCCGGCAACCTCACCGAGGTCATCAACTCCAGCGACAAACCCCTGCGCTTCACCTACGACACCGAAGGCCGCATCACCCGCTGGACCGACCGCAACGGCACCTGGTTCTCCTACGTCTACGACGACCGCGGCCGCGTCGTCCGCACCGAGGGCGTCGACGGCATCCTCTCCGGGACCCTCACCTACGACGACGCCACCCGCACCACGACGTACACCGACTCCCAAGGCCACACCTCGCTCCACCGGTACAACACCGAGGGCCTGGTGGTGGAGGAGACGGACCAGCTCGGGCACGTCACCCGCACGGAGTGGGACGAGTACGGCGCCCATCCGCTCGCGGTGACCGATCCGCTGGGCCACACCACCCGGTACACCTACGACGACGCCGGCAACCTCACCGGCGTAGCTCTCCCCGACGGCACACAAGCCCAGGCGCAGTACAACGCGCTTGGCCTGCCGACCGAGGTGGTCGAGCCGGGCGGTACGGTCTGGCGACACACGTACGACGAGCGGGGCAACCGGCTGACGACGGTCGATCCGCTAGGAGCCGAGACACGGTACGCGTACGACGAGGCGGGTCGCCCGACGGCCATCACGAACGCACTCGGCCACACCCGTACCGTGATCCCGAACCTCGCGGGGCTCCCCGTATCGGTCACCGACGAACTCGGCCACACCACCGTGATGCGCCGTGACCTCTTCGGGCGTATCTCCGAAGTCACCGACCCGCTCGGCCGTGTAACGCGGACAGGTTGGACCATCGAGGGGAAGCCTGCCTGGCGTGAGTTCCCCGACCGTACACGGGAGGTGTGGACCTGGGACGGCGAGGGCAATCTCCTCACTCACACCGACCCAGCGGGAAACATCACTCGACACACTCATGGCCTGTTCGACGTGCCCGCGACACGCACCGATCCGGACGGCGCCCATTACGAATTCGCCTACGACACCGAACTGCGTCTCACGGCCGTCACCAATCCCCAAGGCCTGCAGTGGAGCTACACCTACGACGTCGCCGGTCGCCTCACCGCAGAGACCGACTTCAATGGCCGCACGATCACCTACACACACGATGCGGCAGGTCGCCTCACCGCCCGCACCAACGGCGCAAACGAGTCCCTTCACTACGTGCGGGACTCCCTGGGTCGCGTCATCGAACAGCGCACCGATGCAGGTGACATCACAACATACGCCTACACACCCAGCGGAGCTCTGGGCCGCGCCACCAATGCTGTCGCCGATGTCGTGCTGGAGTACGACGCGTTGGGCCGCTTGCTGTCGGACCGCGTCAATGGCCGCACCATGGTGTACTCGTATGACGCCCTTGGGCAGCGCACCCGCCGCATCACCCCCACAGGCCTGGCCACCGACTGGACGTACGACGCGGCGGGTCGCCTCGCCGGACTCCACTCGAAGCACGGTTCGCTGGCCTTCACGTACGACGCTGCCGGACGCGAGACACAACGCAGCATTGGCGACGGCGCGGTCCTCACCCAGGGATGGGACAGCACAGACCGCCTCACCACCCAAACCCTGAGCGCCACTACTTCGGTTTCGACCCCAGAAGGGCTGCTCCAGCACCGGAACTACGTTTACCGCACCGACGGCTACGTCTCCGAAATCCGTGAACTTACCTTCGGTACACGTCGCTTCGACCTCGATGCGGCCGGCCGGGCCACAGCGGTCCATGCCCTCGGATGGTCCGAGACCTATGCGTACGACACCACGGGCAACCTCACGCAGACGACCGCTCCAGGCCACCCCGAGCCCGGCGGACGCTCCTTCACAGGCACGCTCCTGCGTACCACGGGCCGCACCACGTACGAACACGATGCCCAGGGCCGTCTGGTCCGCAAGACCCGCAAACTACTCAACGGCCAGACTCGAACCTGGTCCTACAGTTGGAATGCGGAAGATCGCCTCACCGCAGTAACCACTCCGGACGGGGAGCGCTGGCAATATACATACGACCCACTTGGCCGCCGCATCTCCAAAAGCCGTGAAGCCACCGATAGCTGCGCGGCTTCGACAACTGACTTCAGCTGGGACGACACCCGGCTCGCTGAGCAGACTGGAAGTGATGGGCACGTCACCACCTGGACCCACACCCCAGGAACGCACCGTCCACTCACTCAGACCGATCACTGGTCACACTCGCGCACTCCAGGGACGTCATTCCTGGCCCAGCTCGCCGAGGAGACCCATGAGGATCGCTCTGCGCGCTTCCACGCGATTGTCACGGATCTCGTAGGCACTCCCGCCGAGCTCGTCTCCACTGAGGGGCATCTGGCGTGGCAGTACCGCACGACGCTGTGGGGAACCCGGTTTCCCGCAACGCCCCATGACGACCAGACAACCGTGGAGTGTCCGCTCCGCTTCCCCGGTCAGTACGCCGATGCCGAAACGGGCCTGCATTACAACTACTTCCGGTACTACGACCCCGAGACAGCCCGATACCTCAGCCCCGACCCTCTCGGCCTAGAACCCGCACCCAACCACCATGCTTACGTGGAATCGCCCCTGTCGACCGCGGATCCTCTCGGGCTGACGCCCTGCGGCATAGCATCGGTGAAGGGACCCGCAGGGGAGACTTTGCCCCTTCCTAAGGGGGCAGCCGGTACGCCCGTCGCGACAGGTAAGGGCTGGGCTTACGATATTCCAGCTGGGACCAAGGGGCTGGATCCACGGGTTACCCAAGTCCGGGTCATGGATCCGGTGACGACAGGAAAATACCAATACCCCAATGGATACGTCGTATACATGAACAAGGCAGGGCAGTCAGTAAACCCTCTAACCGGCCAGACTGTCAGCAAGGCTGACCCTTACAATCACATTCCGATTCCATGATTACAGTGAACAGTCTCGTTGCGTCGAGGCCAGAGATCGCAGCTATTGCCGAAGCGGCCGACCCGAATCCCCTGAGGGAGGCCGACGCCCTCCAAGAATCCCAATTGCTCGAATCTCGCGTGTGTCAGCTGACCGGTACGGTTGCGCTGCTCTTCGACCTGCGCACCTCGCTGCAATTCGATATCGGTAACGCTGCATTGCTTGTCGTGCGTGGAGTAAGCTCTTTCGGCTGGAGCTCTTCAGCCGTGCAAGTGCCTCTCGCGGCTATGACCGTGGTCTCCCAACTGCCAGCCCGCTCCCCCGGATCGTTCCGCACGCGATTCGGATTCTTCCCTGATGCTCAGCTCGACGTCGCGGGTGCGCAGGCGGAATTCTACGTCCTGGAAGTGGACGGGATCAGCGATGTTCCGCCTGACTACACGGCTATGAGTCAGGAGCACATCGCACGGGAACTGCCCGCGTGGCACTCCAGATGTGATCCGCTCCAGGTGGCGAGTACATAGGGATCTCTGGCGCCGGATCCGGGCCTTCGACTAGAGAACGATCGCGAACGGCACGTCGGCCGGTTATCCAAACATCGCTGACTCCGATCCCGATAGCCACGTCATCACCTGCCGGCGAAGAGCTACCTCCGTGATCACCACGCATTTCACCGTACGGCCCGGCCAGGGTGACGCCAGCGGGTTGCCCGTCCGCCGGCTGACACGGCCCGGCGACGCGGCATCCGCTCACCCGGCCAGCTGGCACGGAGCCTGCGGATCCGTGCCAGCCACAAGACCTGAAGCGCGCGCCCGGGGATGGCCGCTGGCAGATCAGGAACGGAGGCGCACACACGGGCTGTCCGGATCAGCAGCCGCCTGGGCTGTGCCGCACTGCACTCGTGCGTGTGCTCTTCAGGAGCCCCGTGATGTGCCCAGGCCTGCCACCGGGCGAGAGGAATGGGAGCCGGATCCCGAAGTCGGCTGCCAAACGGCTTCCAAAAGGCCCCGGGAACCACTCAGGGGCCTGACCCACTAGGTGGATCAGGCCCCTGACCTGGTACTACGGCGTCGGGGTGGCGGGATTTGAACCCACGACCTCTTCGTCCCGAACGAAGCGCGCTGCCAAGCTGCGCTACACCCCGGTGTCGCTGCTTGTCGCGGCGACGTCGTTTACTTTAGCCCACTGGTGGCTCTGGACGAAATCCGGTTTAGGCGCGGCGGCGGACCGGGGTGGGGCGGGTGTGGTCGAGGGCCACCAGGAGGGCGGCGAGCGCGTAGATCGCGAGGCCCAGGAGGAGGGCGTTGGCCAGGGTGCTGCGGTAGCCGTGGGCCGCCACGTCCAGGAAGGGATAGAGGTAGCGGGACGGGCTGGTGGGCGGGAGGAAGGCGGCCCTGGTGAGGAAGAAGGTCAGGTAGGCCAGGGGGTAGAGGAGCCAGGCCGCCGTCTGGCGGATGTGCAGGCGGGCCGCGGGGGTGAGCAGGAGCCAGTCCAGCAGGGCCGCCGCCGGGACGAGCGTGTGGAGGATCTGGAGGGCCGCCCACTGGGCGTGCCAGCGCTCCGGTGCCGTCGTCGCGCCCGTCATGGAGAACGGGGGCGTCGTGTGGCCCAGGAGCAGGTGGTAGACGAGGGCGGTGGTCAGGGCGTACAGGAGTGTGGCGCCTGTCACCGCCGAGGGGAGCGGGCGACGGGCGTGCCAGGCCCGTCTGGCCGACAGGAACATGACCACCGCCAGCAGGACGTTGGTCTGGACGCTGAAGTAGCTCAGGACGCGGGCCGGCGGGCCCAGCAGGAGTTCCAGGGCGACACCGACTGCCGCCGCCACGGCGGTCAGGAGGCGGAACACCGCGGCCCGGGGGCGGCGGACCGGCGCCACCACCGCCGTGGCCGGGACCGGGGCGGGGAGCAGCAGGGGCGGACCCGGGACCGCGGGCAGTTCCGGGATCTCCCTGGGTATCGGGGCGGTCATGCCCTCACGCTAGGAGCGGGGGAGGGGTGCGGCCAGGTGGACTAGTCCGGGTGGGTTACGGCCGGCTGGCCCACCCCCTCGGCTGTTCGGCTCAGTCTCGGCCGTCGTCCGGCACATACCGCGGCTGTCCGGTACGCCTTCGGTCGTCCGGCTCACCCCGCGGTGTTTCGGCTGACCCTCGGTCGTCCGGCTCAACCCCGCGGCGGTCCGGCTGACCCTCGGCCGTCCGGCCCACCGCGGCGCTCCGGCGGTCCCCCTCGCCCAGCGCGGCCAGCCCAGCCGTCAAGCCGCTCCGCCCCCCAGGCAGGCCTTGCCCACGCCTCCCGGCGTCCCGTTACTCCCGCCCCACCAGCGTCAGCAGCGTCGCCTCCGGGGGGCAGGCGAAGCGGACCGGGGTGTAGCGGCTGGTGCCGCAGCCTGCGGAGACGTGGAGGTAGGAGGTGTGGCCCTCCGCCGTGTGCGTGGAGAGGCCCTTCACGCGGTCCGTGTCCAGGTCGCAGTTGGTGACCAGGGCGCCGTAGAAGGGGATGCACAGCTGGCCGCCGTGGGTGTGGCCGGCCAGGACCAGGGGATAGGCGTCCGCCGTGAACGCGTCCAGCACCCGCAGGTACGGCGCGTGGACCACGCCGAGCGAGAAGTCGTACGTACCGGACGGGCCGCCCGCCACCTGGGCGTACCGGTCGCGCTTGATGTGCGGGTCGTCCAGGCCGGTCAGCTCGATGGAGGCGCCCTCGATCTTGAGGACCCCCCGCGTGTTCGTCAGGTTCAGCCAGCCCGCCGCGTCAAAGCCGTCCCGCAGGTCCTCCCACGGGTTGTGGATCGCGCCGACCACCGGCGGGTTGCCGTTCAGGCCGTGCCGTCCGCTTGTCTTCTCCAGCAGGTAGCGGGCCGGGTTGCGGAGCCTGGGGCCGTAGTAGTCGTTGGAGCCGAAGACGTACGCGCCCGGGAACTCCATCAGCGGGCCGAGCGCGTCCAGGACCTCGGGGACGCCCTCGGGGTCCGACAGGTTGTCGCCCGTGTTGATCACGAAGTCGGGGCGCAGCCCGGCCAGCGACTGCAGCCAGCGCTGCTTCTTGCGCTGGCCGCTCACCATGTGGATGTCGGAGACCTGCAGCACACGCAGCGGACGCATGCCCGGGGGCAGGACGGGGACGGTGACCCGTCGGAGTCGGAAGGAACGGGCCTCGAAGCCCGCCGCATACACCAGGCCGGCGGCGCCGGCCGCCACGATGCCAAGGGGGATTCCGTATCGCGCGCGCATGTGCCCATCGTGTCAGACCGGTTGGGTGCGGCGAGACCGGCCGCCCGGTTAAATGCGCGGGCGTGAGCGGCCGTGTACCTGCGACAATCGGGTCATGACCACCACGCTCAAGTCGAAGCTGCAGGACGACCTCAACGCCGCGATCAAGGAGCGCGACGAGCTCCGCTCCTCGACGCTCCGGCTGACGCTCACCGCGATCACCAAGGAGGAGGTCGCGGGCAAGGAGAAGCGGGAGCTCTCCGACGACGAGGTCCTCAAGGTGATCACCCGCGAGGCGAAGAAGCGCCGCGAGGCGGCCGAGGCCTTCGCACAGGGTGGCCGGCCCGAGCAGGCCGAGCGGGAGAAGGCGGAGGGCGAGCTGCTCGCCGAGTACCTGCCCAAGCAGCTGTCCGACGAGGAGCTGACCGCGATCGTCACCCAGGCCGTGGAGGAGGCGAAGGCGGCCGGTGCCGAGGGGCCGCGGGCCATGGGCGCCGTCATGAAGATCGTGAACCCGAAGGTGGCCGGCCAGGCCGAGGGCGGCCGCGTCGCCGCTGCGGTGAAGAAGCTGCTCCAGGGCTGACCGGCGGATCCATGGGGTGACCAGCGGATCCGTGGATTATCAGCGCATCCGGGGCTGACCAGCGAACCCATGGCCCGGCAGCGGACCCACGGCTGAGCGGCTGCTCAAGCGCACCCGCCGCGCCGAGTACGACCGCGGAGCCGGAGCGCCACGACCACGACGGCGGGGCCGCACCCGATACAGGGTGCGGCCCCGCGGTCGTACCGTCGACCGGTTATCCCCGGCCGCCACCGAACCCGTTGCCGTTGTTCCCGCCGTTCCCTTGGCCCTGGATGAAGTTCTCGGGGATGGAGAACGTCGGCGTCGGGAAGGTGCCGCCGAGGGCGCCGGCGGTGGTGTCACCCGTTGCGGCCGTGCCCGGCGTTCCCCCGTCCGTCGGGCCGCCGATCAGTCCGCCGATCAGTTGTCCCGCCGTGTCCCCGTTGTTGCCGTCCTCCGTCCCCCTTCGGCCTTTTCCCTGATCATCACCCTCGTGGGTGGCGTCGGGGATGTCGACCAGGTGGAATTCCTCCACGGACTTGCCCTCCAGGGCGCCGCTCATCATGTCGCGCCAGATCGGGCCCGGGACCTCACCGCCGTAGACCTTGTCGTGCGGGACGCCGCCGATGGTGATGTTGGTCATCTTGCGCTTGTGCTGCGGGTCGCCGACCCAGACCGCGCCGGCCATGTTGGGGGTGTAGCCGACGAACCAGGCCGCGAAGCGCTCGTCCGTCGTACCCGTCTTGCCCGCGCTCGGGCGGCTGCCGAGACCGGCCTCCTGGCCGGTGCCGTCCTCGACCACGCCCTTGAGGAGCGTGCTGACCGTGTCCGCGGTGTTCTCCGACATCGCCCGCGAGCAGGTCGACTTCGGCACCTCCAGGGACTTCTGGTCGCTGCCGACCTTCTGGGTGATCGACTCGATGGCGACCGGGGTGCAGTACATCCCGCGCGCGGCGAAGGTGGCGTACGCGTTCGCCATGGTCAGCGGCGAGACCTCCTGGGTGCCGAGCGCGATGGACGGCGCCTGCTGGATCTTGCGGCCGTCCGCGCGCTGCACGCCCATCTTCTTGGCCATGTCGACGACCGGGCAGATGCCGATGTCGCTGATCAGCTGCACGTAGTAGGTGTTGACCGACTTCGCGGTCGCCTCCTTCATGCCGTACGGGCCGCGCTCCGACTCGTTCTCGTTGGTCAGCTTGGTCGGCTTGTACGGGTCGTCGCGCCACATCTTGCCGTTGCACGCGGACACCGGGCTCGGGTACGGCATCTCGTACGGCGACGAGTACTCCTGCGTCGGGGGCTTGCCGCCCTCGACGGCCGCCGCGGCGACGATCGGCTTGAACGTGGAACCGGGCTGGTACCCGGCGCCGCCGCCCATGTCCGAGTTGACGGACAGGTTGATCGTCGTCTCGTCGTTCTTGACGTTGACGCCGTACGGGCGGGACTGGCCCATCGCGAGGATCTTGCCGGTGCCGGGCTCGACGATGGTCGCGGCGGTGGCCACGGCGTCGCTCTTGTAGACGTGGTCCTTGATGGACGCCTGCGCGGACTTCTGGGCCTGCGGGTCGAGCGTGGTGCGGATGGTCAGGCCGCCCTGGTTCCACAGCTTGGCCCGCTGCTCCCTGGTCTTGCCGAAGACCGGGTCCGTGAGGACGATCTGGCGGACGTAGTCACAGAAGAAGCCGGCGCTCTTCGCGGCGGTGATGCAGCCGTTCTTGGGACGGCTGGTGTGCAGGCCGAGCGGCTTCTCCTTGGCCTGGTCGGCCTCCTTCTGGGAGATGTCGCCCAGTTCCGCCATGCGCTGCAGGACGGTGTTGCGCCGCTTGGTGGCCTCCGCCTCGTCGTTCACCGGGTCGTACCGGCTCGGGGACTGCACGATGCCGGCCAGCAGCGCCGACTCCTGCAGGTTCAGGTCCTTGGCGTGCTTGGAGAAGTACCGCTGGGAGGCGGCCTCGACGCCGTAGGCCTGCTCGCCGAAGAAGGTGATGTTCAGGTAGTTCTCGAGGATCTTCTTCTTGCCGAGCTTGTCCTCGATCTGGATCGCGTACTTCAGCTCGCGGATCTTGCGGCCCAGCGTCTGCTGGGTGGCCTCGGCGACCTTGGTCGGGTCGTCGCCGGCTTCCTCGATGAAGTAGTTCTTCACCAGCTGCTGGGTGAGCGTGGAGGCGCCCTGGGCGACCCCGCCCTCCCGGGCGTTCTTGTTCAGGGCGCGCAGCACGCCCTTGAGGTCGACGGCGCCGTGCTTGTAGAAGCGCGAGTCCTCGATCGCGACGATCGCCTTCTGCATGTACGGCGAGATGTCCTTGAGGTCGACCACCGTACGGTCGCGGGAGTAGACGGTCGCGATCTGTTTGCCCCGGTTGTCCAGGATCGTGGTGCGCTGGCTCAGCTGGGGACTCTTCAGGTTGGCCGGGATCTCGTCGAAGCTCTTGACCGAGCCCTTGGCCGCGAGGCCCAGCGCGCCGGCCGCGGGCAGCGCGATGCCGGCCATCACGGCTCCGGCGAGCACACTGACACCGAGGAACTTGGCGGCCTGCTGCATGGGCGACAGACCGCCGCCCGGGCGCTTCTTTGGCATGGGGGCAGCCTAATCCGTACTGTTGAGCGTTCCGAAGGAGCGACCGCATCACGGCACGGCAAAGCGGGGGGTCTGCGTTCCCATTCGCCGGACACACGCCCAGGCCTTGGCCTAAGCTGCTCTCAACTGTCACAGCAGTGCGGTCATGTAGCTATACGTCCGGCGACCCCGAATCGTTCCGGACCCAGCCGGAGATCCGCAGGGAGCGTCCCGCTTCCCCCGGGGGCGAGCCCGATTCCGCCGCGTGTGTCGCCTGGCGCCCCGGTATGACGTACCACGACTGTCCCGGTTTGCCGGGATGATCACGCATGTCGCCAGCTCACTCCCGCGGGTGATCTGCCGCTTACCCATAGTCCGTTCGGGCCATTCAAGATTGGGCCCGCAGGGGGTGTTGCGCTGTGCCCACCTTCCGTAACGTCCTCAACTGGCGGCGGTGAATATGCCGCTGCCGCCGTGGGGGAGCCTCGATTCGGGAGAGGACGGCGCCGGTATGGGCTGGGTAACCGACTGGAGTGCGCAGGCTGCCTGCCGCACTACCGATCCGGATGAACTGTTCGTTCAGGGAGCAGCGCAGAACAGGGCCAAGGCGGTGTGCACCGGATGTCCGGTACGCACCGAGTGCCTGGCGGACGCGCTGGACAACCGCGTCGAGTTCGGCGTGTGGGGAGGCATGACGGAGCGGGAGCGCCGCGCGCTGCTGCGCCGCCGGCCCACCGTCACCTCGTGGCGCAGACTGCTGGAAACCGCCCGCTTGGAGTACGAGCGGGGCGTCGGGATCGTGCCCCTCGACAGCGACGAGGTGTACGAGAACTACGCGGCGGTGAGCTGAGGGCACCCCCCTCGGCCACCCACCTGGGGCATACCCCGGGCACATGGTCCGGGCAAGCCCGCCACCGGCAACCGCCACCTCCGCGAGCGCCGTTCACGGCGTGCCTGTGCCCGCCGTGCGCGGAGTCAGGACTGCTGCATACGGCGTGCCAGTGACCGCCGTGTGCGGAGTCGCGACCGCCGTTCACGTCGTACTTGTGACCGCCGTGTGCGGACGTCGCGCCCCTCGTGTGGGACGCGTCCGCGACGGTCATGCTGTGCGGAGCTTCCTGCGCCGCAGGCCACGCGCGCCCGCGACCGCCGTTCGTGCGCCTCGGCCGCCACTCGCGCGCCCGCGACCCTCGTCGCGTGTCGCCCGCGTGGGCCGTGCAGGGCGCGGCGACCGGCCGCCCGCCCGTGTGTGCCGTCGTGCTCACCTGCGGCCTACGGGTCCTCCGGGCGCCCGGCAGCCAGTCGGTGCCCGATGTCGCGCAGGCCCGCGAGGTCGTGGACGTCGCCGGGCAGCGCGGGTACTTCGACCACCGCCACCTCGGGGTGGCGGGCGGTGAAACGGTCCCGCGTGCGCTGCTCACGCGAGAGCAGCTGCATGCGGTCGGCGTGCAGCCGGAGCAGACCCGCGGTGAGCCGGTCGACGGAGTGTTCCGCGTCGGCGGGGGAGCCTTCCTCGGAAGCGGTGTCTGCGGTCTCGGGTGCGGGAGATTGTGAACTGCCGTACGTGTCGGGAGAGTTACGAAGTCCAGCTTTCCCGTCCCCCTGATCGACAATGCGGGGGTCCTCAAGATTTTCCGCGGCGGCCAGGGCCCGCTCGGCCGACAGCCGGCCGGCGCCGCTGCCGTGGACCCGGTTGAGCACCAGGCCCATCAGCGGCATGTTCTCCGCGGCCAGCCGCTCCACGAAGTACGCCGCCTCGCGCAGCGCGTCCCGCTCCGGCGCCGCCACCACCAGGAACGCCGTGCCGGGCGCCTGCAGGAGCTTGTAGGTGGCGTCCGCGCGCGTACGGAAACCGCCGAAGGTGGTGTCCATCGCGGCCACGAACGTCTGGACGTCCTTCAGCAGCTGGCCGCCCAGCAGCTTGCCCAGCGTGCCGGTCATCATCGACATGCCGACGTTGAGGAACGCCATCCCCGCGCGGCCGCCGAGCTTCGCCGGAGCGGTCAGCAGACGGATGAGCCGGCCGTCCAGGAAGGAGCCGAGCCGCTTGGGCGCGTCCAGGAAGTCCAGCGCGGAGCGGGAGGGCGGGGTGTCGACCACGATCAGGTCCCACTCGTCCTTCGCCCGCAGCTGGCCCAGCTTCTCCATCGCCATGTACTCCTGCGTGCCCGCGAAGCCCGCCGAGAGCGACTGGTAGAAGGGGTTCGCCAGGATCACGGCGGCCCGCTCGGGGTCCGCGTGCGCCTCCACGACCTCGTCGAAGGTGCGCTTCATGTCGAGCATCATGGCGTGCAGCTCGCCGCCGCCCTCGGTGCCCTTCACCCGGCGCGGCACGTTGTCGAGGGAGTCGATGCCCATCGACTGGGCCAGCCGCTTGGCCGGGTCGATGGTCAGCACGACCACCTTGCGGCCCCGCTCGGCCGCCCGCAGCCCCAGGGCCGCCGCGGTCGTCGTCTTGCCGACCCCGCCCGCGCCGCAGCACACCACGATCCGGGTCTTCGGGTCGTCCAGCAGCGGGTCCACGTCCAGCACGCGCGCGGGGGTGAGGCGGCGGCCCTGCTCGGGCCCCGCGGCCGTCTCGGGTGCCTCGGCCGGGTCCGGACTCATGACAACCCCTGCTTCCGCAGCTCGGTGGCGAGTTCGTACAGGCCCGCGAGGTCCATGCCCTCAGCGAGCAGCGGCAGTTCGTGCAGCGGCAGGCCCAGCTCGGCCAGGACCGCGCGCTGCTCCTGCTCCAGTGCGTACCGCTCGGCGTACTCCGCGGCCTGAGCCAGCAGCGGGTCCACCAGCTTCTCGGCGTTCCCGCCGCGCCGGGCCCCGCCCAGACCGGCCGCCGAGAGCGCCTGTGCGACCGATGAACGCTCCACGGTCCGTACGAGTTCCAGATCGGCCGCGTCCAACACCTCCGGCCGGACCATGTTCACGATGACCCGGCCCACCGGGAGCCGGGCCGCGCGGAGTTCGGCGATGCCGTCGGCGGTCTCCTGGACCGGCATCTCCTCCAGCAGCGTCACCAGGTGCACCGCCGTCTCCGGCGACTTCAGCACCCGCATGACGGCCTGCGCCTGATTGTGTATCGGGCCGATCTTCGCGAGGCCCGCCACCTCGTCGTTGACGTTCAGGAAGCGGGTGATGCGGCCCGTCGGCGGGGCGTCCATGACGACGTAGTCGTACACGAACCGTCCGGACCTGTCCTTGCGGCGCACGGCCTCGCACGCCTTGCCGGTCAGCAGGACGTCTCTGAGCCCGGGCGCGACGGTGGTGGCGAAGTCGATCGCGCCGAGCTTCTTCAGCGCCCGGCCCGCACCGCCGAGCTTGTAGAACATCTGGAGATAGTCCAGAAGGGCCAGTTCGGGGTCGATCGCGAGGGCGTACACCTCGCCTCCGCCCGGAGCGACCGCGATCTTCCGCTCCTCGTAGGGAAGCGCTTCCGTCTCGAAGAGCTGTGCGATGCCCTGCCGGCCCTCGACCTCCACGAGAAGCGTCCGCTTCCCCTCGGTCGCGAGGGCCAGCGCGAGTGCGGCGGCGACCGTCGTCTTTCCGGTCCCGCCCTTGCCGCTGACGACCTGGAGCCTGCTCACGTCTTCGAGCCTAACCAGTCCGGCCGACACTCACGCGGGAGGCTGTGGATAACGGGGGCCGTGGTGGGCCGCCGGCCCCCCGGGTCACAGCGGCTACAGTCGCCCCCATGACCAAGAAGTGGGAATACCAGACCGTGCCGCTGCTCATCCACGCCACCAAGCAGATCCTGGACAGCTGGGGCGATCAGGGCTATGAGCTCGTGCAGGTCGTGCCGGGTCCGAACCCGGAGTCGCTCGTGGCCTACCTCAAGCGCGAGAAGCAGGAGAACCCGGCGTGAGCGCGGTCGAGACCAAGCTGGCCGAACTGGGCCTGACCCTGCCGGCCGTCGTACCGCCGCTGGCCGCCTACCAGCCGGCCGTGCAGTCCGGCGCATACGTCTACACCGCCGGCCAGCTGCCGATGGTGGAGGGCAAGCTGCCGGTCACCGGCAAGGTGGGCGCCGAGGTCACGCCGGAGGAGGCCAAGGAGCTGGCCCGCACCTGCGCGCTGAACGCACTGGCCGCCGTGAAGTCCGTCGTCGGTGACCTGGACCGCATCGCGCGCGTGGTGAAGGTCGTCGGCTTCGTCGCCTCGGCGTCCGACTTCACCGGGCAGCCGGGTGTCGTCAACGGCGCCAGCGAACTGCTCGGCGAGGTCCTGGGCGACAAGGGCGTGCACGCCCGCAGCGCGGTCGGCGTCGCGGTGCTGCCGCTGGACGCGCCGGTCGAGGTCGAGATCCAGGTGGAACTCGCGCAGTAACCCCACTGACCTCGGGTACCTCTCGAACATTCGCCCTACACGGGATAGCCTCCGGCCATGGCGAACGGTCAGTGGTATCCCCCGGAGTGGCCCGACCGCATCCGCGCGCTCGCGGCAGGCACGCTCACCCCGGTGACCCCCAGGCGCGCGGCCACGGTGCTGCTGCTGAAGGACACCCCCGCCGGACCGGTCGTCCACATGCTGCGCAGACGCGCCTCCATGGCCTTCGCCGGAGGCGCGTACGCGTACCCGGGAGGCGGTGTCGACCCGCGTGACGACGACCGCCGGGTCCGCTGGGCGGGCCCCGCGCGCGCGTGGTGGGCCGAGCGGCTCGGCGTCGACGAGGCGGGCGCCCAGGCGATCGTCTGCGCTGCCGTACGCGAGACGTACGAGGAGGCCGGCGTCCTGCTCGCCGGGCCCGACCCGGACTCGGTCGTCGGCGACACCACCGGCGACGACTGGGAGGCCGACCGCGCCGCCCTGGTGGCGCGCGAGCTGTCCTTCGCCGAGTTCCTCGACCGGCGCGGCCTGGTGCTGCGCTCGGACCTGCTGGGCGCCTGGACCCGCTGGATCACCCCGGAGTTCGAGGCTCGCCGCTACGACACCTGGTTCTTCGTGGCGGCCCTCCCCGAGGGGCAGCGCACCCGGAACGCCTCCACGGAGGCCGACCGCACGGTGTGGATCCGCCCCGAGGAGGCCGCCGCCGGCTACGACAAGGGCGAGCTGCTGATGATGCCGCCCACCGTCGCCACCCTGCGCCAGCTGCTGCCCTACGGCAGCGCCGCCGAGGCGCTGGCCGCCGCGCCCGCGCGCGACATGACCCCGGTGCTGGCCCGGGCCCGCCTCGAAAACGGCGAGATCGTCCTGTCCTGGCCCGGGCACGACGAGTTCACCAAACACGTACCGACCGCCCCGACACCCGCTCAGACCACCGGTGGAGGCCCCGCATGACCGATGCAAGCGCGCTGCCGGGCCAGCCCCGGGGCGACGTCATCTCCGGCCCGGCCACCGCGCGCGCGGTCAACGTCCTCGCGCCGAACGCCTCCGCGATGACCCTGGACGGCACCAACACCTGGATCGTCGCCGAGCCCGACTCCGACCTGGCCGTCGTGATCGACCCGGGCCCGCTGGACGACGGCCATCTGCGCAACGTCGTGGACACGGCCGAGAAGGCCGGCAAACGCATAGCCCTGACCCTGCTCACCCACGGCCACCCCGACCACGCCGAGGGCGCCGCCCGGTTCGCCGAGCTGACCGCCACGCGCGTGCGTGCCCTCGACCCGGCGCTGCGGCTCGGCGACGAGGGCCTGGCCGCCGGTGACGTGATCACCGTCGGCGGCCTGGAGCTGAGGGTCGTACCGACCCCCGGGCACACCGCGGACTCGCTGTCCTTCCATCTGCCGGCCGACCGGGCCGTGCTGACCGGCGACACCGTCCTGGGGCGCGGTACGACGGTCGTGGCGCACCCCGACGGCCGGCTCGGCGACTATCTGGACTCGCTGCGGCGGCTGAGGTCCCTGACGGTGGACGACGGCGTGCACACCGTCCTGCCGGGCCACGGGCCGGTCCTGGAGGACGCGCAGGGCGCCGTCGAGTTCTACCTCGCCCACCGCGCCCACCGGCTCGCCCAGGTGGAGACCGCGGTCGAGGACGGCTACCGCACGGCGGCCCAGGTCGTCGCCCACGTGTACGCCGACGTGGACCGCTCGCTGTGGCCGGCGGCGGAACTGTCGGTACGCGCGCAGATGGACTACCTGAGCGAGCACGGGCTGATCTAGCGAAAGGCTCTAGTCCGGGCGGGGTGCCTTCACGCCGTGCACGCGCGCGTACTCGGCGGCGAGCCAGGGGCCCAGGTCGTCGACGTACGACCGCAGCACCTGCGGGTCGCCGACGGGCTCGTAGCCGTACGCGGCCGCCGTACGCAGCTTCGCGGCCCGTTCGGGGTAGTAGGCGCCGAACACCTCGGCCATCTCGCGCAGGTCGCTGGTCCAGCCCTGCCAGCGGGGCATGACGAGCGTGAAGGCCGTGCGGACGAGGTGGCGGGACATGAACCGCACGAGCGGCCGGCGGGCCTCCTCGGTGTCCTCGGCCCGCGCGATCCGCTCGCGCCAGCGGGGCAGCCACCGCCCGAGGTCGCCGTTGGTCTCGCGGGCCAGCAGGGAGTCGGGGCGGTAGCGGGGCAGGTGGGCGGCGAGGTCCTCGCCGAGCAGCGGGGTGCACAGGCAGGCGACGAACCAGCCCAGGTCGTACCGCTCCAGGTCGCTCAGCAGCCGCTCCCGGCCGCAGAGCAGCGTGCCGACGCCGTCGATCTGCCGGAACTCCTGGTCGAGCGCCTCGCCGAGGGCCTGTACGGCGGCCCGGTCGGCGTCGGCCGGTTCCTCGCGCAGGGCGATCAGCAGGTCCAGGTCGCTGCGCCCCACGCGCGCGGTGCCGCGCGGGATCGACCCGTAGAGGTAGGCGCTGTGCAGACGGGCGCCGAAGACGGCCGGCAGCCGGTCGCGGACGGCGGCCACGACCGGGCGGAAAGCGGGCTGCACGCGCGCGAGGGAGCCTTCGCGGGCCAGCAGGCCCTGGGCGTCGAGGCCTGTGGGGGCGGGGAGCACGGTCATGGGCCCACTGTGCCGTCCGCCGCGGCCCTGGGCAGCCGACTTTCGGCGCGGGCGGCCTCGGCGGGCATGACGACGGGGGCCGGCTTCCGGGAAGCGGGCCCCCGTGTCGTACGGCCGGGACCGGTGTCAGCGCGAGCGCTTGGCGAGCCGCTCCACGTCGAGCAGGATCACGGCCCGCGCCTCCAGGCGGAGCCAGCCGCGCTGGGCGAAGTCCGCGAGCGCCTTGTTCACGGTCTCGCGGGAGGCGCCGACCAGCTGGGCCAGCTCCTCCTGGGTGAGGTCGTGGACGACGTGGATGCCCTCCTCGGACTGCACGCCGAAGCGGCGCGAGAGGTCCAGCAGGGCGCGTGCCACGCGGCCGGGGACGTCGGAGAAGACCAGGTCGGACATGGCGTCGTTGGTCTTGCGCAGGCGGCGGGCGACGGCGCGCAGCAGAGCGCCGGCCACCTCGGGGCGGGCGTTCAGCCAGGGCTGGAGGTCGCCGTGGCCGAGGCCGAGCAGCTTGACCTCGGTCAGCGCGGTCGCGGTGGCCGTACGGGGGCCCGGGTCGAACAGCGACAGCTCGCCGATCAACTCGCCGGGGCCGACGACGGCGAGCATGTTCTCGCGGCCGTCGGGGGAGGTGCGGTGCAGCTTGACCTTGCCCTCGGTGACGACGTACAGCCGGTCCCCGGGGTCTCCCTCGTGGAACAGGGAGTCGCCGCGTGCGAGGGTCACCTCACTCATGGAGGCGCGAAGCTCCGCGGCCTGCTCGTCGTCGAGAGCCGCGAAGAGCGGGTTGCGCCGCAGAACGTCGTCCACGAGTTCTCTCCTTGTCGACCTGCTCAGGGGATCTTGCTCCCCCATGTGCCAGGGGACCGTGTTCCCCATTTTGCCGGACGGTCCAAACAGTGTGATCTGTCACAAGGATGCCGCACAGGTGTCCCGGGGTAAGCGTCAGGGGTCCGATCGGGCGCCGCTGCGCGGGGTCCGGGGCGGATGTCGGTGCCGGGCTTTAGGCTGGCCGGGTGTCCAAATCGCCGGTGAGAGCACAGGACAAGGGGGCTGGGCGGGTGGTTGCACGTCGCGATTCCGCTGTGGGCGAACAGAGCCCCGGAGGAAGTAATAAAAAAGGCAAATCGACCAAAAAGGCACCCGCCGTCGTGAAGAAGGCCGCGTCCGTCGAAAAGCCCGCCAAGAAGGCCGCGCCCGTCAGGAAGACCGCCGTCAGGCCGCCGTCCGGCGAGTCCCCCACCGCGCTGGTCCGCCGCGCCCGCCGCATCAACCGCGAACTGGCCGAGGTCTACCCGTACGCCCACCCCGAGCTGGACTTCGAGAACCCCTTCCAGCTGGTCGTCGCCACCGTGCTGTCGGCCCAGACCACCGACCTGCGCGTCAACCAGACCACCCCGGCGCTCTTCGCCAGGTACCCCACCCCCGAGGACCTCGCCGCCGCCGACCCGGAGGAGGTCGAGGAGATCCTGCGGCCCTGCGGCTTCTTCCGGGCCAAGACCAAGTCGGTCATAGGGCTCTCCAAGGCGCTCGTCGACAACTTCGGCGGCGAGGTGCCCGGGAAGCTGGAGGACCTGGTCACGCTGCCCGGCGTCGGCCGCAAGACCGCCTTCGTCGTCCTCGGCAACGCCTTCGGCCGGCCCGGGATCACCGTGGACACCCACTTCCAGCGGCTGGTCCGGCGCTGGCAGTGGACCGACGAGACCGACCCCGACAAGATCGAGGCCGCCGTCGGCGCGCTCTTCCCGAAGAGCGACTGGACCGACCTGTCCCACCACGTGATCTGGCACGGCCGCCGCATCTGCCACGCCCGCAAGCCCGCCTGCGGCGCCTGCCCCATCGCTCCGCTCTGCCCGGCCTACGGCGAGGGCGAGACCGACCCCGAGAAGGCCGGGAAGCTGCTGAAGTACGAGAAGGGCGGCTTCCCCGGCCAGCGGCTCAAGCCCCCGCAGGCCTACCTCGACGCGGGCGGCAAACCGGCGCCGCCCCTGGGCGCCGCGTGACGGAACGATCTCGGGGGCCTCGGGCGTTGGAGAGGGCAGAGCGGCGGGGGTGGCGATGACGAGGGCAAGCGACACACAGGGCGGTCCGGTGACGTTCAGCAGGGAAGGGCTGCCGGACTGGCTGGAGCCCGTCGTGCACGCCGCCGACACGGTCCAGCCGCTCCAGCTGAGCCGCTTCCTGCCGCCGGAGAACGGCTCGGGACGGCAGTCGGCCGTGCTGATCCTGTTCGGCGAGGGCGAGCGCGGCCCGGAGCTGCTGCTCATGGAGCGCGCGGGCTCGCTGCGCTCGCACGCCGGCCAGCCGTCCTTCCCCGGCGGCGCGCTGGACCCGGAGGACGGCGATCCGCAGGGCGAGGGGCCGCTGCGGGCCGCGCTGCGCGAAGCGGAGGAGGAGACCGGGCTCGACCCGTCCGGCGTGCAGCTCTTCGGCGTGCTGCCGAGGCTGTACATCCCGGTCAGCGGCTTCGTCGTCACGCCCGTGCTCGGCTGGTGGCGCAAGCCCAGCCCGGTCGGCGTGGTCGACCCGAACGAGACGGCACGGGTCTTCACCGTTCCCGTGGCGGATCTCACGGATCCCGCCAACCGCGCCACCGCCGTCCACCCCAGAGGCCACAGCGGTCCGGCATTCCTGGTCGAATCGGCCCTGGTGTGGGGTTTCACGGCCGGAGTGATCGACCGCCTGCTGCACTACGCGGGCTGGGAGCGCCCCTGGGACCGGGGGAAGCAGGTCCCGCTCGACTGGCACGCATGACAGGGTGTCGTACGTGAACGTGCTGGACATCCTGTTGCTGGTCGCGGCCGTGTGGTTCGCGGTGGTGGGGTACCGCCAGGGCTTCGTCGTCGGCATCCTGTCGGTGATCGGGTTCCTGGGCGGCGGTCTCGTCGCCGTCTACACGCTGCCCGTCATCTGGGACGCCGTGACCGGCAAGGCGGAGGTCGGCACCACCGCCGCCGTCGTGGCCGTCGTCGTGGTGATCGTCTGCGCCTCCGTCGGCCAGGCCCTGACCACCCACCTCGGCGGCAAACTGCGCCGGTACATCACCTGGTCCCCGGCCCGCGCCCTGGACGCCACCGGCGGCGCGCTGGTCAACGTCATCGCCATGCTCCTGGTCGCCTGGCTGATCGGCTCCGCCCTGGCGGGTACGACTCTGCCCACGCTCGGCAAGGAGGTCCGCGGCTCCAAGGTGCTCCTCGGTGTCTCCCGGGCGCTGCCCGCGCAGGCCGACACCTGGTTCGCGGACTTCTCCGCCGTCCTCGCGCAGAACGGCTTCCCGCAGGTCTTCAGCCCGTTCTCCAACGAGCCGATCAAGGACGTGCAGCCGCCCGACCCGGCCCTCGCCAACAGCCCGGTGGCCTTCCACGCCCAGCGCTCCATCGTCAAGGTCACCGGCACCGCCCAGAGCTGCGGCAAGGTACTGGAGGGCACCGGCTTCGTCTTCGCCGACCGCCGCGTCATGACCAACGCGCACGTCGTCGGCGGCGTGGACGCGCCGCGCGTGCAGATCGGCGGAGAGGGCCGCAAGTACGACGCGAAGGTCGTGCTGTACGACTGGAAGCGCGACATCGCGGTACTCGACGTACCGGACCTGAAGGCCACCGCGCTGCGGTTCACCAACCAGGACGCGGCCGGCGGTGACGGCGCGATCGTGGCGGGCTTCCCCGAGAACGGCTCGTACGACGTGCGCGCCGCGCGCGTACGCGGGCGCATCACGGCCAACGGCCCGGACATCTACCACCGCGGCACGGTCCGCCGCGACGTCTACTCCCTGTACGCCACCGTCCGCCAGGGCAACTCCGGCGGCCCCCTGCTCACACCGGACGGCAAGGTGTACGGCGTGGTGTTCGCCAAGTCCCTCGACGACGCGGACACCGGCTACGCCCTGACGGCGGACGAGATCAAGCCCGACGTGCAGCGGGGACGTGCGGCGAACGAGCAGGTGGGTACCGACAGCTGCGCCCTGTGAGGGCGGTGGCGCTCAGCCCCGCGGGTGACGCAGGCGCACCGAGACCCAGCGGGCCCGGCGGCGCAGGATGCGCGGGATCCCCACCCGGGGGTCCGCTTCCGCGAGTTGCGGGGTGCCTCGCTGAGGCGTGCTCAGGCCCGTGGCCGAGCGGCGGTTGCGGGGTGCGTCACTGTAGTCGTGCGTCCAGCCCATACCCGGACGTGTGCCCCCGCCCGAAGGTCGATAACCGCCCGCGCGCCCCCCAATTGGCCTATGCGGCGGGCATGTGGCCGTTCGGGGGACAAGCGTTCAGGAATCGGATACTCCGCGCACCGGATCGTCACCGCACCGTCACCGGTCGGGCTCGGGGTCCTTCAGCCAGTTGACCAGCTCGGTGGAGAACGCCACCGGGTCCTCCTCGTGCGGGAAGTGACCGAGGCCGTCGAACAGCCGCCAGCGGTACGGCGCTTCGACGTACTCGCCCGAACCGGCCGCGCTGCGCGTGCGCGTCACCGGGTCCAGCGAGCCGTGCAGATGCAGCGTCGGCACCCGCACGGGCCGCTTCATGCGGCGGTAGAACTGCACGCCGTCCGGGCGGGCCAGGGAGCGCACCAGCCAGCGGTACGGCTCGATCGAGCAGTGCGCGGTGGAGGGGATGCACATCGCCCGCCGGTACGTCTCCACCACCGCGTCCTCCGGCAGCCGCGGCCCGGACCAGTCCCGGATCAGCCGGCCCGCCAGCGCGCCGTCGTCCGCGGTCAGTTGGCGCTCGGGCAGCCACGGCCGCTGGAACCCCCAGATGTAGGAGTTGGCGGCCGTCTGCCGGGCGTCACGCAGCATCGCCGCGCGCCAGCGCCGCGGATGGGGCATGGAGACCACGGCCAGGCGCCGGACCAGCTTGGGCCGCATGGCCGCCGCCGTCCACGCCAGGTAGCCGCCGAGGTCGTGGCCGACCAGCGCGGCGTCCGGCTCGCCGAGCGAGCGGATGACGCCGGTGACGTCCAGCGCGAGGTTGGCGGGGTCGTACCCGCGGGGTGTGCGGTCGCTGCCGCCGACGCCCCGCAGGTCCATCGCCACCGCCCGGTAGCCCGCGTCGGCGAGCGCGGTCAGCTGGTGCCGCCAGGTCCACCAGAACTGCGGGAAGCCGTGCAGGAGCAGGACCAGGGGCCCGTCGCCGAGTTCGGCGATGTGGAAACGCGCGCCGTTCGCGGCGACGTCCCTGTGGGTCCAGGGACCTTCGATCCGTACGGCCGAGGGGGCGGCGGGTTCCGTCATGACGACGAGCGTGCCACAGCCTCGATGGCCGCGGGAGTCGGCTCCCCGGTCAGCTCCGGGCGCCGCGGATGCGGCTTGGCGTTCTGCAGCACGCCCGCGGACTGCTTCATCGAGGCGGCCACCTTCTGCGGGCCGCGGCCCTTCTTGGCCTTCTTCGCGAACATCACGCCGAGCAGCGCGAGGAATCCGGCGACGAGCACGTTGGCCGCGAAGGACAGCAGGAAGCAGACGGCCAGGTTCCAGCCGCTCCAGGTCCTGATGCCGTACGCCAGGGCGAAGTTGAGCATCGGCAGGGAGAAGACCAGCACCGCGCCGGCGACGGAGAACGCCCCGCCGCTCACCGCGCCGCGCTTCACGTCCTGCTTGAGCTGGGCCTTGGCCAGTGCGATCTCGTCGTGCACCAGCGCCGACAATTCGGTCGTCGCCGAGGCGAACAGCTGGCCGATGCTGCGTTCGGCGCCGACCGGGCTGCCGTCGGGTGCGCTCATCGCGTTCTCCCTCTGAGGTCTCTCGTAACCGTCTTGCGTACCGTCTTGATTTGTACCGTCTCGTCAGATCATGCCGGACGGTCGTCCTCATCGCCTGCCCCGCCCGGCACTTCCGCAAGACCGTGGCGCGTCTCGGCTGCCCGCTCGGCCGCCAGACGCCGGTGTTCGGCCGCCTTGCGCTCGTGGATCTCGGCCATGCGCAGGTGGTACGCCGGGTCGTCCTGCTCGTACACGTCCGGGATGCCGTCGCGGTCCTCGTCGCGCTCCTCGTCCTCGCACAGCCTGCGGTACTTGGCGTTGCGCAGCTTCAGCAGCACGGTGGCGCACGCCGCCGCGATCAGCGAGCCGGTGAGGACGGCCGCCTTCACCTCGTCGGTCAGTACGGCGTCGCCCTCGAAGGCCAGCTCGCCGATGAGCAGCGAGACCGTGAACCCGATGCCGGCGAGGGACGCCACCGCGAACAGATCGGCCCACTCCAGGTCCTCGCTCAGCTCCGCCCGGGTGAAGCGGGCGGTCAGCCAGGTGCCGCCGAAGATGCCGACGGTCTTGCCCACGACCAGGCCGAGGACGACGCCGAGCGTCTCGGGCCTGGTGAACACGTCCGCGAGCGCCCCGCCGGATATCGACACACCGGCGCTGAACAGCGCGAACAGCGGTACGGCGAGCCCGGCCGACAGGGGCCGCACCAGATGCTCGACGTGCTCGCCCGGCGAGCGCTCCTCACCGTCCCGGGTGGTGCAGCGCAGCATCAGGCCCATCGCCACGCCGGCGATGGTGGCGTGCACGCCGCTGTTGTACATCAGCGCCCAGACGACGACCCCGAGCGGCACGTACACGTACCAGCCGCGTACGCCCTTGCGCAGCAGCACCCAGAAGACGGCGAGGCCGGCGGCGGCCCCGCCGAGCGCGGCGAAGTTCAGCCGGTCGGTGAAGAACACCGCGATGATCAGGATCGCGAAGAGGTCGTCGACCACCGCGAGGGTGAGCAGGAAGGCGCGCAGGGCGCTGGGCAGGGAGGTGCCGATGACCGCGAGGACGGCGAGCGCGAAGGCGATGTCGGTGGCGGTGGGCACGGCCCAGCCCTGCGTGGAACCGCCCCCGGCGAGGGTGCTGAGCGTGTAGACGAGCGCCGGTACGGCCATCCCGCACAGCGCGGCCACCACGGGCAGCACGGCCGCCTTGGGGTCGCGCAGGTCCCCGGCGACCAGCTCGCGCTTCAGCTCGATGCCGGCGACGAAGAAGAACACGGCGAGCAGGCCGTCGGCGGCCCAGTGGGCGATCGAGAGGTGGAGGCCGAGTGCGCCGGGGCCGAGGTGGAAGTCGCCGACCGTCTCGTAGCTGTGGTGCAGGCCGGGGATGTTCGCCCAGAGCAGCGCGGCCACGGCGGCGAGGAGGAGCAGGACACCGCCGAGCGTCTCGGTGCGCAGCGCGTCCGCGACGAAGGTCCGCTCGGGCAGGGACAGACGGCCGAGGACCTTGCGGGGGCTGGTGCGGGGCGCGGTCACGGGAGACCTCCGGGCAGGCGGAATTCACATGCCGACCAGACTTCCCGGCGCACCTGGCGTGCCGCGTCCTACGACACTTTGCTTAGTTTACCTAAAGTGCCGCGCGCCGGGTCCGGTGATCTTCACCGTAGACGCCCGGGGGCCACCCGGCACGTTCGCCGGCCGGGTGCCCCCCGAGGTGCCGTTCAGTCCTCGCTGGGTGCCGCGGGCAGCTTGGTCTGGATGAGGTCCATGACCGAGGAGTCCGTCAGCGTGGTCACGTCACCGAGCTGGCGGTTCTCGGCGACGTCCCGCAGCAGCCGGCGCATGATCTTGCCGGAGCGGGTCTTCGGCAGCTCCGCCACCGGCAGGATCCGCTTGGGCTTGGCGATCGGGCCGAGCGTGGCGCCGACGTGGTCGCGCAGCTCGCCGAGCAGCGCCTCGGTCTCCGAGGCCGTGCCGCGCAGGATCACGAACGCGACGATGGCCTGGCCGGTGGTCTCGTCCGCGGCGCCCACGACGGCGGCCTCGGCGACCGACGGGTGCGAGACGAGCGCGGACTCCACCTCGGTGGTGGAGATGTTGTGCCCGGAGACGAGCATCACGTCGTCCACCCGGCCCAGCAGCCAGATGTCGCCGTCGTCGTCCTTCTTCGCGCCGTCCCCGGCGAAGTACGTGCCCTCGAAGCGGGACCAGTAGGTGTCGATGAACCGCTGGTCGTCGCCCCAGATGGTGCGCAGCATCGACGGCCACGGCTCGGTCAGCACCAGGTAACCGCCGCCACCGTTCGGCACCTCGTTCGCCTCGTCGTCGACGACGGTGGCGTTGATGCCGGGCAGCGGACGCTGCGCGGAACCCGGCTTGGCCTCGGTGACGCCGGGCAGCGGCGAGATCATCATGGCGCCGGTCTCGGTCTGCCACCAGGTGTCCACGACCGGCGTCCTGTCGGCACCGATGTGCTTGCGGTACCAGACCCACGCCTCGGGGTTGATGGGCTCGCCCACCGAGCCGAGGACGCGCAGGGAGGACAGGTCGAACTTGGCGGGGATGTCGTCGCCCCACTTCATGAACGTCCGGATCGCCGTCGGCGCGGTGTAGAGGATCGTGACCTTGTACTTCTGCACGATCTCCCAGAACCGGCCCTGGTGCGGGGTGTCCGGGGTGCCCTCGTACATCACCTGCGTCGCGCCGTTGGCCAGCGGGCCGTACACGATGTAGGAGTGCCCGGTCACCCAGCCGACGTCGGCCGTGCACCAGTACACGTCCGTCTCCGGCTTGAGGTCGAAGACCGCCCAGTGGGTGTAGGCCGCCTGGGTGAGGTAGCCGCCGGACGTGTGCAGGATGCCCTTCGGCTTACCCGTCGTGCCCGAGGTGTAGAGGATGAACAGCGGGTGCTCCGCCTCGAACCCCTCCGGGGTGTGCTCGGCGGACTGCCGGCCCACCAGCTCGTGCCACCACACGTCCCGCTCGCCGTCCCAGGCGACCTCCTGGCCGGTGCGGCGCACCACCAGCACGTGCTCGACGTTGTCGACCTTGCCGATCGCCTCGTCCACGGCCGGCTTGAGCGCGGACGGCTTGCCGCGCCGGTAGCCGCCGTCGGCGGTGATGACGACCTTGGCGTCCGCGTCCTTGATCCGCGTCGCGAGCGCGTCCGCCGAGAAGCCGCCGAAGACGACCGAGTGGGCCGCGCCGATCCGGGCCGAGGCCAGCATCGCGATCGCGGTCTCCGGGATCATCGGCATGTAGATGGCGACCCGGTCGCCCTTGCGTACGCCCAGCTCCAGCAGGGCGTTGGCGGCCCGGGAGACCTCGTCCTTCAGCTCCGCGTACGTGATCGCGCGGCTGTCGCCGGGCTCGCCCTCGAAGTGGATGGCGACGCGGTCCCCGTGCCCGGCCTCCACGTGCCGGTCCACGCAGTTGTACGCGACGTTCAGCTCGCCGTCCTTGAACCACTTCGCGAACGGCGGGTTCGACCAGTCCAGCGTCTCGGTCGGTTCCTTGGCCCAGGTCAGCCGGCGGGCCTGCTCGGCCCAGAAGCCGAGCCTGTCAGCCTTGGCCTGTTCGTACGCCTCCGCGGTGACGTTGGCGTGCGCTGCCAGGTCGGCGGGCGGCGCGAACCTGCGTTCTTCCTTGAGCAGGTTGGCCAGGCTCTCGTTGCTCACGACATCTCCCTTTCCAAGGGTGTCCGTTGTGTCCCAGGCCACAGCTCATCAGACGCCGGGGGTCGGTGACAAGGGTCGGCGGAAAAATTGGTTTAGACCTATCCGGGAGTGGTGGCCCGGAGGCCTCCGGATGCCTCCTCACCTCCGCCGACGCCTTCGGTGACGTCCTCGAACACCGTTCCTCCTTCCGTTCGCGCGAGCAGGTACGCCTGTGCCTCGCCCACGTGGAAATACATGCCGTGCAGCTCCAGCTCCCCCCTCGCGAGCGCCCGGGCGACCGGTGCGTGCGCCCGCAGGTGCGCCAGCTGCTGGACGACGTTGGTCAGGCACAGCAGCTCCACCGCGTCCGCGGGGGCCCGCCCGGCCAGCCGGGGCCGGTCGCGGAGATCGCCGGCCGTCCGCGCCAGGCTCGGCACCCCGTGCCGCAGCCACCGCCGCAGCGGGCCGTCCGCCTGGTCGGTCCCGCTGGCCAGCAGCGCCTGCATCGCCCCGCACCCCGAGTGGCCGCACACCGTGATGGAGCGCACCCCGAGCACCTCCACGGCGTACTCGATGGCGGCGGCCACCGAGTCGTCGCCGTGCTCCTCGCCCGGCGGCGGCACCAGGTTGCCGACGTTGCGGACGACGAACAGGTCGCCGGGACCACTGGCGGTGATCATCGACGTGACGAGGCGGGAGTCGGCGCAGGTGAGGAAGAGCTGGGACGGTCGCTGGCCCTCCCGGGCGAGCCGCGCCAGCTCCTCGCGCACCAGCGGGGCGGTGTTGCGCTGGAACGAGCTGATCCCACGGGCCAGTTCCCGGCCGGCCTCCTGCCCGGCCGGGGCGGCGGCTGCCGCGGCGAAGCAGGACTGGTGGTTGCGCCAGGGGGTCCAGGGACGGCACCGGCACTCGGTTGCCGGGGCCCGCTCGGCGGTCCGGATCCCGCCGCGCCGGCCCGCCAGGTCGGCCGTGCCTCCCCGCGCGGTGTGGGCACTGCGCCAGTCCTGCAGTGACTCGTACGCCGCGTGGTCCATGAACGAACCGTCCAACTCCACGACGGCGTGGGCGCCTTGGGGTACGAGATGCAGGGCTCGGCTGAGCCGGGGCACCGCGAGGAAGGTCAGCTGGCCTCGGATCTGTACGTGGTGGACTCCTTCCTTCTCTTCGTGGGTGATACGGGTGCGGGCGAGGCGGTGCAGGGCGAGGGCGACCGCCACGGCGACCCCGAGGAGCACGCCCTGCAGGACGCCGAGGGCCACCACGCCGAGGGTGGTCGCGGCGTAGACCGGCACTTCGCGGTGGCGTGTCACCGTGCGGATGTGGTGCAGGGACACCATCTGGATGCCGACGGCCATCACCAGGGCGGCGAGGGAGGCGAGCGGGATCTCCTCCAGGACCGGGACCATCAGCAGCGCGGCGACTACTACGAGAACGCCGTGCAGCATCGTGGAGTTCCGGCTGACCGCACCCGATTTCACGTTCGCGGTACTGCGCACGGCCACGCCCGCGATCGGCAGTCCGCCGAGGGCCCCGGAGACGATGTTGGCGGCACCCTGGCCGAGCAGTTCGCGGTCCAGGTCGGAGCGGCCGACGAGGGGCTGCGGGCCGGGCCGGGCGGCGACCAGCTTGTCCACGGCCACGGCGCCGAGCAGCGACTGCACGCTGCACACCAGGGTGGTGGTGAGCACGGCGGCCGCGATCCCGAGCGCCGGGCCCTCGGGCAGTCCGGCCAGGGCGTGGCTGTGCCAGGACGGCAGCTCCACCCGGGGCAGGGCCAGTCCGGCGAGGGCGGCGGTCGCGGAGGCTCCGGTGACCGCGACGAGGGCGGCCGGCACCCGGCGTAGCAACCGGCCCGCCCGGCCGGGCAGTCGCGGCCAGGCCATGAGCAGGGCCAGGGTCAGGGCGCTCATCGACACGGCGGCCGGATCCAGGTCGGCCAACTGGGCGGGCAGTTGCCGCAGGTTGGCGAGGACGGAGCTGTCCGGGCTGCCGCCGAGGACGATGTGCAGCTGGGCGACGGCGATGGTGATGCCGATGCCGGCGAGCATGCCGTGCACCACGGCCGGGCTGACGGCGAGCGCGCCGCGGGCCACCCGCAGGCAGCCGAGGCCGAGCTGGGCCAGGCCGGCGAGGACGGTGATGCCGCAGGTCGCCCGCCAGCCGTAACGGTGGATCAGGTCGGCGGTGACCACGGTGAGTCCGGCGGCGGGGCCGCTGACCTGCAGGGGGCAGCCGCCCAGCCGGCCGACGACGATCCCGCCGACCGCGGCGGCGACGAGGCCGGCCTGGAGCGGGGCGCCGGTGGCCAGGGCGATGCCGAGGGAGAGCGGCAGGGCGATCAGAAAGACCGCGACGGCCGCGGACAGGTCGGGGCCCGCCACGCGGAAGCGGCGGGGTGCGGGTGCGGGGCTGTGCGGCGGGTGGGGGTGCTGGGTGTGAGGGGGTGCGCAGGCTGGCATGTTCCCGTCTCCTCCGGGGCGGCGCGGTCGCGGACTGGGTGGGACCCGCGGCGATGGGCGGGCTCGGTCGCGGCCGTGGGTCACGGCGTGCAGCGGCGGGATGGTTCAACGCTCGGTAAAAGAACCGTAATGGCACGTAAAGCCAGAGCATAGCTTTTAGGGGCAAACGGGGCAGATGATCGCTCGCTGGAGTGAAGTGAGCAGTTGATCGGCTTGTCGTACTAATTCCTTCTCGATCACGTGCGACCTTGGCGGCGCTGCCGGTGCAAGCCCGGCATATCCCCAGAAAACGGCCCTCGCCAGCGTGTGCCTGAGAGAAGGAAGAAGGTGGGCGGAAGATGGCCGCCACCCAGAGGATCGCCGTCGGCGCCATGGTCGCCGCGGCCTGTGCGGCGTCGTTCGCCGGTTGCGCGACCGACTCCAGCGGCACGAAGGAAGGGGCGCCCGGCCCGGGGCAGGGGGCGCCGGCGCCGGGCAGCGTCCTGCGGCCGATCGGTGACGGATCCACCGCGTACACCGGGTCCCAACCGAATCTGCCCCGAGCCGAGCGCCTGAGCCCCGGTCAGAAGCCGCCGCAGTTCGTCGTGTTCTCGTGGGACGGCGCGGGCGAGGACAGCCAGAAGCTGTTCTCGCACTTCCGCGAGGTCTCCAAGGAGAACAACGCGACGATGACCTACTTCCTGAGCGGCGTGTACCTGCTGCCCAAGGAGAAACGCGAGCTCTACAAGCCGCCCCAGCACGCACCGGGCAGCTCCGACATCGGGTTCAACGACGAGCAGGGCATCGCCGACACCCTGGAGCAGGTACGGCTGGCCTGGCTGGAGGGCAACGAGATCGGCACCCACTTCAACGGCCACTTCTGCGGCCCCGACGGCGGGGTCGGCACCTGGTCGGTGGAGGAGTGGGAGAGCGAGGTCGCCCAGGCCAAGAAGTTCGTGAAGTCCTGGCGGACCAACAACGGCATGAAGCAGGCGGCCCCGCTCCCCTTCGACTACGACAAGGAGCTGATCGGCGCCCGCACCCCCTGCCTGGAAGGCCGGAAGAACTTCATGAAGGCCGCCCGCCGGCTGGGCTTCCGCTACGACTCCAGCGGAGTGAACAACCAGCTGTGGCCCAAGAAGAAGCAGGGCCTGTGGGACCTGTCCATGCAGCTGGTCCCCTTCCCCGGCCACACCTATGAGCAGCTGACCATGGACTACAACTTCATGGTCAACCAGTCCGGCACCGACACCCAGGGCGACCCCGACAAGTTCGACTACTGGGGCGACCAGATGCGCGACGGCCTCCTCAAGGGCTTCTACCGCGCCTACGACGGCAACCGAGCGCCGCTGATCATCGGCAACCACTTCGAGTCCTGGAACGGCGGCACCTACATGCGCGCCGTCGAGGACGTGGTGAAGGAGGTGTGCACCAAGCCAGAGGTGCGCTGTGTCTCCTTCCACCAGCTGGCCGACTGGCTGGACGCCCAGGACCCGCAGACCCTGGCGAAACTGCGCACCCTGGAGGTCGGCGAGGCGCCCCGGCAGGGTTGGGCGTCCTTCCTGTCCGGCCGCCCGGCCCCGGCGCCCAAGGGCGTGCCCGGGGCGCCGGCGGACAAGCTGTAGACGTCAGGCCGGCGTCGCCACGCTTTCGCCGAGCACGAAGTGGGGGTCGACCTGCGCCGCCAGGTCGACCCCGGTGCGTTCGTTCCCCCAGGACTCGGCGTTCTTCAGGTGGAAGTGCACCATCTGGCGGGTGTAGCGCTCCCAGTCACGCCGTTCGTAGGTGGCGTCCGCCGTGGCCCGGAGCGTCTCCAGGGCGCGGGCGTTGGGCTCCTCCAGGAGGTCGAACCGGGGCGGCCGGCCCTTCTCCATGGCACGCACCCAGTCCGAGCGCCCGACCGTCACCAGCAGGTCGTCGCCGACCTCCGCGCGCAGGAAGTCGATGTCGTCCGGCTCCTGGATCTTGTTGCCGACGACCTTCAGGGCGACGCCGAAGTCGCGGGCGTACTCCTTGTACTGGCGGTAGACGGAGACCCCCTTCCGGGTCGGCTCGGCGACGAGGAACGTCATGTCGAAGCGGGTGAACATGCCGGAGGCGAAGGAGTCCGAACCGGCCGTCATGTCGACCACGACGTACTCGTCGGGGCCGTCGACGAGGTGGTTCAGGAACAGCTCCACCGCTCCCGTCTTGGAGTGGTAGCAGGAGACCCCCAGGTCGGCGTCCGTGAAGGGGCCCGTGACCATCAAACGGACGGCGCCGCCGTCGAGTTCCACCGGACGCGCACAGGCGTCGTAGACCGGGTTGGGCTCGCGCACCCGGACCAGGCGTGAGCCCTCGCCGGGCGGGGTCGTCTTGATCATCGTCGCGGCCGAGGCGATGCGCGGGTTGTGGCCGCGCAGGTAGTCCTTGATCAGCGGAAGCTGTTCGCCCATGGCGGGCAGTGCGGCCGCCTCCCGCTCGCCGAGGCCGAGCGCGGGGCCGAGGTGCTGGTTGATGTCCGCGTCGATGGCGACCACGGGGGCGCCCGTGGCCACGACGTGCCGGATGAAGAGGGAGGAGAGCGTGGTCTTGCCACTGCCGCCCTTCCCGACGAAAGCAATTTTCATGTTCACCAAGGGTAGTCGGGCGATAGCTGTACGTGTCACGAGAAAGTGAAGAAGACCACTCCTTCGTGGGGCGGGCCGGTGGGATGCGTAGTGTCGTACTCATGAGTACGACAGGCGCGACCGCCGACCCGCTCGCGGCCCTGGGCGCACTGCCCGGTGTGGCCGAGTCCGTGGAGACCGTGCGCAAGGCCGTGGACCGGGTCTACGGACACCGGGTCATGCGGCGCCGCAGCAACGAGATCACCTCCGAGGCGGCCCTGCGCGGTGCCCGCGGCTCGGCGGCGCTCTCCGGCGCGGACTGGGCCCTGGAGGAGGTGCGCCGGCGCACCGACTTCGGCGTCGACCCCGAGGCCCGCGTCATGGGCGCGGCGCTGCGGCTCACCGCCGAGGCGGGGCAGCTGCTGTCCATCTGGCGCCAGTCGCCCCTGCGGGTGCTGGCCCGGCTGCACCTGGTGGCCGCGGCGAGCGGGGGCGACCAGGTCGGCAGGCCGCGCCAGGCCGGCGAGCCGGTGGACGAGCCACTGGTCGAGCTGCCGCTGCCGGGCGCCGAGGAGGTGTCGGGCCGGCTGGAGGGGCTGGCGGACCTGATCATCGCGGGCACCTCCGCGCCCGCGCTGGTGACGGCCGCCGTGGTCCACGGCGAACTGCTCGCGCTGCGCCCCTTCACGTCCCACAACGGCCTGGTCGCGCGCGCGGCCGAGCGGATCGTGCTGATCGGCAGCGGCCTGGACCCGAAGGCGGTCTGTCCGGCCGAGGTCGGCCACGCCGAACTGGGCCGCGCCTCCTACCTGGCCGCCCTGGACGGGTACACCTCCGGCACCCCCGAGGGCATGGCGGCCTGGATCGCCCACTGCGGCCGGGCCGTCGAGCTGGGTGTGCGCGAGTCGACCGCGGTGTGCGAGGCGCTGCAGCGCGGCGCGGCCTGAGGAGGCCGCAGGACTGCGGAAAAGGGTTGCGGCGGTACGAGTTCTCGTACCGCCGCTGGCATGCTCACCGGGTTACCAAGCGTCCTCGATATGTCGCCCATCAGGTCGGGGTGCTTTGCCCGTACCTGGTGCGGCTGGCCCGTAATCGACGGGTCGACGTCGCGTGGGTGCCCGGTGTTCATGCGGGGTCCGTGGGGCCAAGTGCGTAGTGGTAGGGGATCCTCGCGGATGTCCTTTGGTCTCGCGGGCCTACCTTCTTTGTACCGCGAGCCGGGAGGAAGCGGAACCCCAGCCCGCACTTCTTTACTTCCAGGTTCAAACAGGGCGAAACGGTCGTCCGTTCACGCCGGTCCGCGTCGCCGGTTGGCGTACCAGACAAGGCCGGCGGTCGCCGCCGCCGCGCCTATCGCCGCCGCCGCGACCAGTGCCGGGCGGGGCGGGACGGAGAACCCGGGCAGCCGCTTCTTGAGCGGGACCGGGTGGCGGAACTCCAGAACCGGCCACCCGCGGGCGAGTGCCTCGCGGCGCAGCGCGCGATCCGGGTTCACGGCGTGCGCGTGTCCGACCTCCCGGAGCATCGGCAGGTCGGTCGCCGAGTCGCTGTAGGCGTAGCAGCGGTCGAGGTCGTAGCCCTCGGACGCGGCCAGCTCCCTGATGGCCTCGGCCTTGGTCGGGCCGTAGGCGTAGTACTCCACCTCGCCGGTGAAGCACCCGTCCTCGCCGACGACCATGCGGGTGGCGACCACCCGGTCCGCGCCCAGCAGCTCGCCGATCGGCTCGACCACCTCGGCGCCCGAGGTGGACACGATCACCACGTCCCGGCCGGCCGCGTGGTGCTCCTCGATGAGGGAGGCGGCCTCGTCGTAGATGATCGGGTCGATCAGATCGTGCAGGGTCTCGGCGACGATCTCCCGCACCTGCTGGACGTTCCAGCCGCGGCACAGTGCGGAGAGATACTCGCGCATGCGCTCCATCTGGTCGTGGTCCAGGCCGCCGGCGAGGAAGACGAACTGGGCATATGCGGTACGCAGCGCGGCCCTGCGGTTGATCAGCCCGCCTTGGTAGAAGGACTTGCTGAAGGTGAGCGTGCTGGACTTCGCAATGACCGTCTTGTCCAGGTCAAAGAAGGCCGCTGCGCGGGGCAAGGAGTGGTTTTCCACGCCCCTGAGCATAGGCGCCCACCATTCGGCGTAAGGTGGGGCGCGTGGGTTTGCCTGAGAGGGCTCTCGGGTACACCATGGAAGTCACGGATCGTTCGCGACCGTGCTAACCCGGTCCGACTCCTCCCCCCCCGAGTCGGCCGTGGGGACGACCCCCGCTCTCCCCCCCGGCGGGGGTCGTCGCATGTCCGGACGCGTTTTCTCGCTCCTCCCCTTTCCTCACGCGGCTGTACGGCCGGCGGCGCGCCGTTGCGGCCGCCCCTTCGTCATGCCCACGTTCGGTCACGCACCGTAATCGAAAGACTGCTCTGTGGAAGTCGCACACGGATCAGTACAGGGGTCACCGGTATGGGTGACGAAGATATTCACAGGCCCCGGCCTGTCCACAGTTTTCGAGCAAGATCCACATCATTTCGCGGATCGCTGCACCGTGATTCCAGCGCACTCCGGCCGCGGCGAGTTCATGGCCGGTTCCGATTGCCGGAGCGCGTATGGCCGGTTTCTGTCGGCCGTTCATATGGAGGCCGCTTGCCGGTTCTTCACACCTTTGGGAATCGCGCGGTCGCGGAGGCTGCGCGGCCCGTGCAGCGAAGGGGGAACACCCGTGACCGGAACCGTCACACACGATCCGCCGCCCGGCCCCGCAGCCAGGCCCGGACGGCCGCTCATCGTCACCGAGGACGCCGCTCTCCTGGACGATCTGCTGCGCCTGTGCGCGGCGGCAGGCGCCACACCCGAGGTCCACCACGGCGTACCGGAATCCGACGACCGCTGGGCGACCGCGCCGCTCGTGCTCGTCGGCGACGACGCAGCCCGCCGGGTGCGCGGGGCCGCGCGGCGGCCCGGCGTGGTGCTGGTGGGCCGCGATCAGGACGACTCGGGGGTGTGGAAACGAGCCGTCCAGATCGGCGCCGACCATGTCCTGATGCTTCCCGACGGCGAGCCGTGGCTGGTCGACCGCATCGCCGACGTCGCCGAGGGCATCGGCCGTCCGGCCCTCACCGTCGGGGTGATCGGCGGCCGGGGCGGGGCCGGCGCGTCCACGCTCGCGTGCGCGCTCGCCGTCACCTCCGCGCGTGAGGGACTGCGCACACTCCTGGTGGACGCCGATCCGCTCGGCGGCGGACTCGACGTACTCCTCGGCGGCGAGAGCACCGAAGGACTGCGCTGGCCCGCCTTCGCCGCCTCCCGCGGCCGGGTCGGCGGCGGCGCGCTTGAGGAGTCGCTGCCCGAACTGCACTCCCTGCGCGTGCTCAGCTGGGACCGCGGTGACTGCGTCGCCGTTCCGCCGCCCGCGGTCCGTGCGGTGCTGGCCGCCGCGCGGCGGCGCGGCGGCACGGTCGTGGTCGACCTGCCCCGCCGTCTCGACGACGGGGTCGCCGAAGCCCTCGCCCAGCTCGACCTCGCCCTCCTCGTCGTCCCGGCCGAACTGCGGGCGGTCGCGGCGGCCGGCCGCGTCGCCTCCGCCGTCGGCATGGTCGTGCGCGACCTGCGGGTGGCGGTCCGCGGGCCGTACGCCCCCGGCCTGGACGACCACGAGGTGGCCCGGCTGCTCTCCCTGCCGCTGGCCGGTGAGGTGCCCGTCGAACCGGCGCTGCTGCGTCCACGGGGCGGCGCGAAACCCCCGGGCGCGACCGGACGCGGCCCGCTCGCCCGCTTCTGCGCGCACTTCTGGGAACGCGCCCTGGTCGAGGCGGGAGGCACCCGATGACCCTGCCGGGACTCGACCGGGCCGACGGCGCGGCCCTGCTCGACGGCGTCCGCCGCTGGCTCGCCGAGAGCGGCGCCGAACCCACCCCCGCGCGCGTGGCCCAGGCACTGCGCGAACAAGGCCGCGTGCTCGGCGACGCGGAGGTGCTCGGCGCGGCCGAACACCTGCGCTCCGAACTCGTCGGCACCGGTCCCCTGGAGCCGCTCCTCGCCGACCCCGACGTCACCGACGTCCTGGTCTCCGCTCCCGACCGGGTGTGGGTGGACCGCGGCGGCGGTCTGGAGCTGACGACGGTGACCTTCCCCGACGCGGCGGCCGTACGACGTCTCGCGCAGCGGCTGGCCGCCGTGGCCGGACGCCGGCTGGACGACGCCCGGCCCTGGGCGGACGCCCGGCTCCCCGACGGCACCCGGCTGCACGCGGTGCTGCCCCCGGTGGCCGTCGGCTGCACCTGCCTGGCCCTGCGGGTCGTGCGGCCCCGGGCCTTCACCGTCGAGGAGCTCGTCGCGGCCGGCACGGTGCCGCCCGGCGGCGACCGGATCCTGCGAGCGCTGATCAAGGCACGACTGTCCTTCCTGGTCAGCGGTGGCACCGGAGGTGGCAAGACGACCTTGCTGAGCGCCCTGCTCGGGCTCGTCGGACCGGGTGAGCGGATCGTGCTCGCCGAGGACTCGGCCGAGCTGAGGCCGGAGCACCCGCACGTCGTCCGGCTGGAGACCCGGCCCGCCAACCAGGAGGGCGCCGGCCTGGTCAGCCTGGAGGACCTGGTGCGGCAGGCGCTGCGGATGCGGCCGGACCGGCTGGTCGTCGGCGAGGTACGCGGACCGGAGGTCGTGCACCTGCTCGCGGCCCTCAACACCGGTCACGAGGGCGGCTGCTGCACGGTCCATGCCAACGCCGCCGCCGATGTGCCGGCCCGGCTGGAGGCGCTGGCCACGGCCGCCGGACTGGACCGGGCCGCGCTCCACAGCCAGTTGGCGGCCGCCCTCTCGGTGGTGGTGCACCTCGTACGGGACCGGTCCGGGCGGCGCCGGATCGCCGAGGTGCATGTGCTGGAGCGGGACGGCACCGGGCTGGTGCGGACGGTACCGGCCCTGCGATGGGGCGAGCGGGCGTTCGTACGGGAGCGGGGATGGGAGCGGCTGCGGCAACTCCTGGGGGGTTCCGCGGCTTTGGAGGGAGCCTTCGCGGGTCCGGGAGCGACCGGTGAGTCCGGGATGACGGACGAGGTTCGTGGAGCGCGGGAGAGGTGACCGGAATGATCGGTGAGACGTCCATGGGGGCCGCGCTGGTCTGCTTCGGTGCGTTGGCCTGGCTGCTGGGCGGGCGGCACTACGGGATGCGGCGGGCACGGCTGCTGCTGGCCGGCGGCGGGGTGGTGGCGACGGGGCCGCCCGCCTGGGAGCAGGCCCTCGCGGAACTGCGGCGCCGGTGCGGCCGGTGGGGAGCCGAGTGGTGGGCGCTCGTCGCCGGGCTCGTGCTCGCCCTGCTGGGTTCCTCGGTGATTCCGGTCGTCGCGGGGGCGGCCGGGGTCCCGGTGCTCCGCCGGATGCGGCTGGCCCGGCAGGCCCGGCGTACACGGGAGCAGCGGGCCGACACGGTGATCGCCCTGTGCGGGGCGCTCGCCGGGGAGGTGCGGGCGGGCCGGCAGCCGGGGGAGGCGCTGCTGCGGGCCGCGCGGGATTCCGGCGGGCTCGGCGACGCACAGGCCGCCGTGGTGGCGGCGGCACGGTTCGGCGGGGACGTGCCCGGCGCGCTGGCGGCGGCGGCGCGGCAGCCGGGCGCGGAAGGCCTGCTCGGACTCGCCGCGTGCTGGCGGGTGGCTGTGGACCGGGGTGCCGGGCTGGCGGCCGGCCTGGACCGGCTGGACGGGGCGCTGCGTGCCGAGCGCGACCAACGCGCCGACCTGCACGCCCAGCTGTCGGGCGCCCGCGCCACCGCGGTGCTGCTCGCCGCACTGCCCGCCCTCGGCCTGCTCCTCGGTACGGCCATGGGCGCGGACCCCCTGCGGATCCTGCTGCACAGCGGGGCCGGCCTCGGCTGCCTGACGGCCGGGGCGGTGTTCGAGGTGGCCGGGATGTGGTGGGCGGTGCGGATCGTGCGGGGGGCGGAGGCGGTGTGAGGCGGGTGGTGTGAGACGGCGGTGTGAGAGGTGGCGCTAGGTGCGGGTGTGGGCGACGGAAGGGCGGTCGGTATGAGGCGGGCGGTGCGCGAGGCGGCGGGTGGAGACAGGGGGAGGCGGCTGGTGGGCGATGCGGCGAGCGGTCCGGAGGCCCGGGTGGCGGGGGAAGGGCGGACGGTATGAGCGGGGAAGTCGTCCACAGGCTGGGGACGGCGGTGGCCGCCGCGCTGGCCCTCGGCTGGGCCGCCCGATGGCTGGAGCTGGCGCGGCGTCGGCGTCGGGCGCGGCGCCGGGCGGCTGAGCTGCTGGGGCACGGAGTCCCCACGGCCAGAAGGCCGTTCGTGATCCCCGGTGCGGTACGGCGGTGGCTTTCGGCGGCCGGTGCGGCGTGCGGTGTGTGGGTGCTGGTCGGCGGGGTCACCGGGGGCCTGCTCGGGCTGGGCGTGGGGGCAGCGCTGTGGCGGTGGCGGGGCCGGCAGACCTCCTCCGGTCAGCAGGAGGTGATCGACACCGCCGGGGCGGCGCGCCAACTTCCGCTCGCCGCCGACCTGCTGGCCGCCTGCATCGCGGCCGGTGCCGGTCCGGTGATCGCCGCCCAGGCGGTGGGCGAGGCCCTCGGTGGCCCCGTCGGCCAGGCGCTGGCGCGCGGCGCGGCGGAGGTCCGGCTCGGCGGTGAACCGGCGGACGCCTGGCGGAGCTTGGCGGCGCTGCCCGGTGCGGACGTGCTGGCGCGGTTGCTGGAGCGGGCCGGTCAGTCGGGGCTGCCCGCGGTCGGCCCGGTCTCCCGCCTCGCGTCGGACGCGCGCGCGGAGTGGGCCCGGACGGCGACGGCCCGGGCACGCCGGGCGGCCGTACTGATCTCGGCGCCGGTCGGCCTGTGCTTCCTGCCCGCGTTCATCGCGGTCGGGGTGCTGCCGGTCGTGATCGGACTGGCGGGCGGGGTGATGGGAGGCAGCTGAGGAGGACGGGAGCGGACCAGCACACGGACATCAGGTAAGCGCCGAAACGGCAACGGATCGAAGCCTCACGGGGGTTGGAATGTTCGGAAAGATCAGGAAAGCGGTGCTCCGGTTGCGCGGGGCGGGCCGCAAGGACACCGGAATGGTGACGTCCGAGTACGCCATGGGCATCATCGCGGCCGTCGCGTTCGCGTTCGTGCTCTACAAGGTCGTCAACAGCGGTCAGGTCCAGGCGGAGCTGCAGGACATCGTGAAGAAGGCGCTCAGTGCGCGGATGTGAGCGGGGCGGTGACCGGGGGTTCGTGACCGCGGAGGCGGCCGTGGTGCTGTCCGTGCTGGTGGCGTTCACGATGGCGTTGGTCTGGGGGCTGCTCGTGGTGGCGGCGCAGATCGAGTGCGTGGACGCGGCCCGCGCGGGCGCCCGGGCCGCCGCCCGTCAGGACCCGGCCGACGCGGTGGTGACGGTGACCCGGGAAGCGGCACCGCGGGGAGCACGGGTGACCGTCGCCCGCGAGGGCGACCGGGTCCGCGTGACGGTGGTGGCCAGACCACCGGTGCTGAGCGGGCTGCCGTTCGAGGTACGGGAGGAGGCCGTGGCGCTCGCCGAGGACACGGTGGGGGCGGCGCCGGGAGCGGGGGAGGCGGGGCCGTGACGCGTGGGGGTGAAGCGGGCCGGGGGCACGGACGCGCCGATGGCCGGGGGCGGGTCGGATGCCTGCACCGGCGGTGGAACGGCCGGCGGGGCGGCGCTGAGGCGCCACGCAGCAGCGCTGGGGACATGGGGCAGGGGCACGACTCCGATCGCGGGTCCGCCACCGTCTGGAGTCTGGGGGCGATCGCCGTGCTGTGCGTGGTGTTCGGTGCCGTGCTCGCGCTCGGGCAGGCCGTCGTCGAACGGCACCGGGCGGCCGGCGGCGCCGACCTGGCCGCGCTCGCGGCGGCGGACCACTGGGCCGAGGGCGGCACGGCGGCCTGCGCCCGGGCCGAGCGGCTGGTGGCGGCCCAGGAGGTGCGGCTGGTGCGCTGCGCGATCGTGGGCGACACCTCGGAGGTGACGGCGACCGCGGGACGGGGGCCGTTCACTGCGGAGGTCAGGGCGAGAGCGGGACCGCCGGGACCGCCGGCTCCGCTGCCGCCCAGCGCACCGGGCGGACCCCGCGTCGCACCGCCCGCCCTGCCGCGCGCGCCTGACACCCCGGTGCCGGGAGACGCCGAGCAGCCCGGAGGCTGGTAGCCGTGAGCCGTGAGCCGTGAGCCGTGAGCCGTGAGCCGTGAGCCGTGAGCCGTGAGCCGTGAGCCGTGAGCCGTCAGCCGTTCAGCCCGCGAGCCGCCGAGCCACCGAGCCCGCGAGTCGCCAGCCCCGGCCCGTGGACCCCGCCCTAAGCCATCCCCCGGCCCACGGACCCAGCCCTAACCATCGCCACCCGTAGACCGAGCCCCCCGCCCCCCGGGCCCTGGACCCAACCCCTAACCCAGCAGCTCCCCATCCCCCGTCGGCTTCTCCTCCGGTGCCCCCCGCAACAGCACCGTGAGCAGGCGGACCGCGCCCCTCTTGTGCAGTGGGTCGTTGCCGTTGCCGCACTTGGGGGACTGGATGCAGGACGGGCAGCCGGCCTCGCACTCGCAGGAGGCGATGGCCTCGCGGGTGGCCGAGAGCCAGGCGCGGGCGGTGTGGAAGGCGCGCTCGGCGAAGCCCGCGCCGCCGGGGTGGCCGTCGTAGACGAAGACCGTCGGGAGCAGCGTGTCGGGGTGCAGCGGGATCGAGACGCCGCCGATGTCCCAGCGGTCGCAGGTCGCGAAGAGGGGCAGCATGCCGATGGAGGCGTGCTCGGCGGCGTGCAGGGAGCCGCCGAGGATCTCCGGGGTGATCCGGGCCTCGTCCAGCTGGTCCTCGGTGACCGTCCACCACACCGCGCGCGTGCGCAGCGTACGAGGAGGGAGGTCGAGTTTCGTCTCGCCCAGCACTTCGCCGGTGATCAGGCGTCTGCGGAGGTAGGAGACCACCTGGTTGGTGACCTCCACGGAGCCGTAGCAGAGGCGGCCGGCGCCCCACGGGACCTCGGTGTCCGTCTCCAGGATGGAGATGGACGTGGTGTCGCGGGCGACCGTCGAGTATGGCGGGTCGGCCTGCTCGACGAGGGCGACGGAGTCCTCCAGGTCCAGGGAGCGCACCAGGTAGGTGCGGCCCTGGTGCAGGTGGACGGCGCCCTCGTGGACCGTGGAGTGCGCGGCGCCCGCGTCGACCGTGCCGAGCAGACGGCCCGTGCCGGACTCGACGACCTGCACCGGACGGCCGCCGGCGCCGCGGATATCGGTGAGATCGGCGGCCCGCTCCCGCCGGGTCCAGTGCCAGGACTTGGTCCGGCGCCGGAGCAGCTTCGCGGCCTCCAGCTGCGGCAGCACGTCCGCGCAGGCGGGGCCGAAGAGGTCCAGGTCCTCCTCGGTCAGCGGCAGCTCCGCGGCGGCGGCGCACAGGTGCGGGGCGAGGACGTAGGGGTTGTCGGGGTCGAGGACGGTCGATTCCACCGGCCGGTCGAACAGGGCCTCGGGGTGGTGGACCAGGAAGGTGTCCAGCGGGTCGTCGCGGGCGACGAGGACCGCGAGGGCGCCCTGGCCGGAGCGGCCGGCGCGGCCCGCCTGCTGCCACAGGGAGGCGCGTGTGCCCGGGTAGCCGGCGATCACCACCGCGTCCAGGCCCGAGACGTCCACGCCCAGCTCCAGGGCCGTCGTGGCGGCGAGGCCGAGGAGCTCGCCGGAGTGCAGCGCGCGTTCCAGCGCGCGGCGCTCTTCGGGGAGGTAGCCGCCCCGGTAGGCCGCGACACGCCGGACCAGGGAGCGGTCCACCTCGGCGAGCCGCTCCTGGGCGATCACCGAGATCAGCTCGGCGCCGCGCCGGGAACGCACGAAGGCGACCGAGCGCACGCCCTGGACGGTCAGGTCGGTCAGCAGATCGGCCGTCTCGGCGGTGGCGGTACGCCGTACGGGTGCACCCCGCTCGCCCTGGAGTTCGGTCAGCGGGGGTTCCCAGAGGGCGAAGACCAGCTCCCCGCGCGGGGAGGCGTCGTCGGCGACCTCCACGACCGGCAGGCCGGTCAGCCGCCGGGCGGCGACGGCGGGCTCGGCGGCGGTCGCCGAGGCCAGCAGGAACACGGGAGAGGAGCCGTAGCGGGCGCACAGGCGGCGCAGCCGGCGCAGCACCTGGGCGACGTGCGAGCCGAAGACGCCCCGGTAGGTGTGGCACTCGTCGATGACGACGTACTTGAGCGACTTCAGGAAGGAGGACCAGCGCGGGTGGGCGGGGAGTATCCCGCGGTGCAGCATGTCCGGGTTGGTCAGGACGTAGTTGGCGTACTGGCGGATCCACTCCCGTTCCTCGACCGGTGTGTCGCCGTCGTACACGGCCGGGCGTACCGAGGTGCCGAGAGGTTGTGAAAGTTCCTTCACCGACCGGCACTGGTCCGCCGCGAGCGCCTTGGTGGGGGACAGGTAGAGGGCGGTCGCGCCGCGGCCGTTCGGCGCCTCGGCACCGCCCAGAAGGGTGGACAGGACGGGCACGAGGTAGGCGAGGGACTTGCCGGAGGCGGTGCCGGTGGCGACGACCACCGAGTCGCCGTCCAGGGCGTGCTCCGCGGCCAGCGCCTGGTGCGCCCACGGGTGCTGGATGCCGCACGCCTGGACGGCCGCGATCACCTCGGACCGAATCCGCTCAGGCCAGACGGCATGGCGACCCGCGCGCGGGGGCAAGTGCTCCGTATGAGTGATGCGCGCAGCCCGGCTCGGCCCGGAGGCGAGCCGGTCCAGGACTGTGCCCGGAGACGGGCGGGAGGCCGCGTGGGCCTGGGGTCGATCGGATCGGTGATTCTTGGCCATCGGCACCGAGTGTGTCACTGGCGTGACGGACAATGGAGTCAAGGCGTCGTGCACGCCTGCCGGTAAGTGATTGAATGCCATCGCGGCTGGCGTAGCGTCCCGGGGGCCGCAAGCCGAGGTGCCCGAGGGGCGAACCGCTCGATAGCAAGGTGCTGGAGGATCCGTGGACCTGTCCCTGTCGACCCGTACCGTCGGCGATCGTACGGTCGTCGAGGTCGGTGGCGAAATCGACGTATATACCGCGCCCAAGCTGCGCGAGCAGCTGGTCGAGCTGGTGAACGACGGGAATTTCCACCTCGTCGTCGACATGGAGGGCGTGGACTTCCTCGACTCCACCGGGCTCGGCGTGCTGGTCGGCGGCCTGAAGCGGGTTCGGGCCCATGAGGGCTCGCTGCGCCTGGTCTGCAACCAGGAGCGCATTCTCAAGATCTTCCGGATCACCGGCCTCACCAAGGTGTTCCCGATCCACACCTCGGTCGAGGAAGCGGTGGCGGCCACCGACTGATCGGTCACCGACTGATCGGTCACGACCGATCCGGACCACTTGCCGGCGACGGGCTCCTGCGGGGCCCGGACGCCGGCCGGTCCCGTCCGGCCGGTCCCGTCCCGGACCGACGCAGAGGATGCGCAGGAGGCGGGCCGGGGCACAGAAGTACACCTGGGGTGCGGGCGCCCGGCGGCCCCGCCCCCGACCGCACGCCCGTAGTCGCGAGGGGGATGCATGGCCACCGTCGAACTCCGCTTCAGCGCGCTGCCCGAGCACGTCAGGACCGCCCGGCTGGTGGCGGCAGCGGTGGCGCGCAGGGCCGGGGTGGACGAGGCCGTCCTGGACGAGGTGCGGCTCGCCGTGGGCGAGGCCTGCTCCCGTGCCGTCGGACTGCACCAGAACAGCGGCGTCACGGCACCGGTGAAGGTGGCGCTGATCGAAGAGGAGAAACAGTTCTCCATCGAGGTCGGCGACGAGGCGCCGCACGCCGCTCCGGGCGGCGACACGCCCGGTGCCGCGCAGGACGGCGACGCGGAGGTCGAGGAGGACGAGATGGGCCTCGCGGTCATCAGCGGCCTCGTCGACGACGTGGAGGTCAGCACCGGGCGCAACGGCGGCCTGATCCGCATGACCTGGCCGACCGCACCGCCGGCCGCCGCACTCGCCTGACCCGTCCGGCCGGCCGGACCGGTCCGGACCCGAGCAATCGCACAGGGGCCCTGCTGAGCAGGGCCCCTGTCGCGTTTTCCGGATGCCCCCGGGAATTCGTGAAGGAATTCACGATCAAAAATCCCGATAATTTGATCAAGCAACCAACTGGCCGTCAATGCCTCAGGGGCATTACTTCTTTCGGGTTCGCTGTAGGTGCATGCAGGCCAATTCCGTTTACCGTCCCCTGTTTAGATCACCCGGCGGTACCTACAATCCGTCCACATCTTGAGCTCAGCCCAAGCGTCAAGGAGGACGAATGGCGGGGCTTTCTACCCCACGTCAGTTGGGTCACCCCTCTTCTCTCGCAGCCGCGGTCCTGACCGACGACAACCGGATCATCGTGGCCGTCATCGCGGCGGTCGCCGTGGCCGCGCTGGTGGTCGCGGGGATCCTGGTCCGCCAGGTGCTGGCGGCCGGCGAGGGCACCGACAGCATGAAACGGATCGCCGAGGCGGTCCAGGAAGGTGCCAAGGCGTATCTCGCCCGGCAGTTGCGCACGCTCGGCGTATTCGCCGTCGTCGTCTTCTTCCTGCTCATGCTGCTGCCCGCGGACGACTGGAATCAGCGGGCCGGCCGCTCGGTGTTCTTCCTGATCGGAGCGTTGTTCTCGGCGGCCACCGGCTATATCGGCATGTGGCTCGCCGTGCGCAGCAATGTGCGGGTCGCCGCGGCGGCCCGGGAAGCAACCCCGGCGGAAGGCGAACCGGAAAAGGATCTCACCACCGTCTCGCACACCGCGATGAAGATCGCATTTCGCACGGGCGGCGTCGTCGGCATGTTCACGGTGGGGCTCGGCCTGCTGGGCGCCTCCTGTGTCGTGCTGGTGTACGCCGCCGACGCGCCGAAGGTGCTGGAGGGCTTCGGCCTCGGCGCCGCCCTGATCGCGATGTTCATGCGGGTGGGCGGCGGCATCTTCACCAAGGCCGCCGACGTCGGCGCCGACCTGGTCGGCAAGGTCGAACAGGGCATTCCGGAGGACGACCCGCGCAATGCCGCGACCATCGCCGACAACGTGGGCGACAACGTCGGCGACTGCGCGGGCATGGCGGCCGACCTCTTCGAGTCGTACGCCGTGACCCTGGTGGCCGCGCTGATCCTGGGCAAGGCCGCCTTCGGCGACTCCGGACTGGCCTTCCCGCTGCTGGTGCCCGCCATCGGCGTGCTCACCGCGATGATCGGCATCTTCGCGGTCGCCCCGCGCCGCGCCGACCGCAGCGGCATGACGGCGATCAACCGCGGCTTCTTCATCTCCGCGGTGATCTCTCTCGCGCTGGTCGCGATCGCGGTCTTCGTCTATCTGCCGTCGAAGTACTCCGCCCTCAACGGGGTCACCGACGCGGCGATCAAGGGCAAGGACGGCGACCCGCGCATCCTCGCGCTGGTCGCGGTGGCCATCGGCATCCTGCTCGCCGCCGTCATCCAGCAGCTGACCGGCTACTTCACCGAGACCAACCGCCGCCCGGTACGGGACATCGGCAAGACCTCCCTCACCGGACCCGCCACCGTCGTCCTCTCCGGCATCTCGGTGGGCCTGGAGTCGGCCGTCTACACCGCGCTGCTCATCGGGCTCGGCGTGTACGGCGCGTTCCTGCTCGGCGGTACGTCGATCATGCTGGCGCTGTTCGCGGTGGCGCTGGCCGGCACCGGCCTGCTCACCACGGTCGGCGTGATCGTCGCCATGGACACCTTCGGGCCGGTCTCCGACAACGCCCAGGGCATCGCCGAGATGTCCGGCGACGTCGAGGGCGCGGGCGCGCAGGTGCTCACCAACCTGGACGCGGTCGGCAACACCACCAAGGCCATCACCAAGGGCATCGCCATCGCCACCGCCGTCCTCGCCGCGTCGGCGCTGTTCGGGTCGTACCGCGACGCGATCACCACCAACGTGCACGACGTCGGCGTGAAGCTGACCGGTCCGGGCTCGCCGCTCAGCCTGTCGCTGGACATCTCGCAGCCCAACAACCTCGTCGGCCTGGTCGCGGGCGCGGCGGTCGTCTTCCTCTTCTCCGGACTGGCCATCAACGCGGTGTCCCGCTCGGCGGGTTCGGTGGTGTTCGAGGTGCGGCGGCAGTTCCGCGAGCACCCCGGGATCATGGACTACACCGAGAAGCCCGAGTACGGGAAGGTCGTCGACATCTGCACCAGGGACGCCCTGCGGGAGCTGGCCACGCCGGGTCTGCTCGCCGTCATGGCGCCGATCTTCATCGGGTTCACGCTCGGCGTCGGCGCGCTCGGCTCCTACCTCGCCGGCGCGATCGGCGCGGGCACGCTGATGGCGGTGTTCCTGGCCAACTCCGGTGGCGCCTGGGACAACGCCAAGAAGCTGGTGGAGGACGGCCACCACGGCGGCAAGGGCAGCGAGGCGCACGCGGCCACGGTGATCGGGGACACGGTCGGCGATCCCTTCAAGGACACCGCCGGCCCCGCGATCAACCCGCTGCTGAAGGTCATGAACCTGGTCTCGCTGCTCATCGCACCGGCGGTGATCAAGTTCTCCTACGGCGACGACAAGAACCTCGGCGTGCGGATCGGGATCGCGGTCCTCGCACTGCTGGTGATCGTCGTGGCCGTGTACATCTCCAAGCGGCGCGGGATCGCCGTCGGTGACGACGACGGCGCCCAGCGGGTCGCCAACTCGGCGGATGCCGCGGTCGCTTCGTAGGACCGGTCGGCACGGCCTGGTCAACGGGCGGGCGGACGGCGCGTACTGACGCGCCGGCCGCCCGCTTCCGTGTCGGCGCGTCCCGCCGTGAGCCTTCTCTCCCATGGTGCGAAAGGTCACAAAAGACGACTTATGGCTTGCCCGGCAGGGGGTGGGGGTGTGTTCGCCGTGTAGATTCCGGGGGCCGAGAGCCATGGAAGGGACCGATCCGGTGAACAAGAAGCTCGCGGCCGCACTGTCCGGCGGTGCGGTACTGGTAGTGGCGGTGTCGGGATGCAGCGGCAGCAGCGGCGGTGACGAGGGACCCGACCCCAAGCTGGTGTCCTGGGCCAAGACGGTGTGCGACGCGGTTCCCGCGCCGAACGCCAAGATCAGGTCGGCCAACGCCGCGATCGCGGCCATCGCCACGGACAGCAACCTCCCGCCCAAGAGCGCGCAGAAGACGTACGCCGAGGCCTTCCAGGACATGGCCGACGGCTACAAGGCGCTCGCCGACGCCCTCGACACCGCCGGCGCGCCCCCCGGTGTCGACGGTGGAGCCAAGCTGCAGAAGGACGCCGCCAAGAACCTCGCCGGCCTCTCCTCGTCGTACGCCGAGCTGAAGAAGAAGGTCGACGGGCTCGACACCAAGGACCAGGGCAAGTTCGCCCGCGGCCTCAAGGACGTCGCCAGCCAGTCCAAGGAGATCGGCAAGCAGAGCGACAGCGGCACCCAGGCGCTGAAGCGGCTGGAGCAGGAGGACGTCAAGAAGGCGATGGCCAAGCAGCCCAGCTGCAAGGTCGCCGCTTCCTCCGCCGCCTCCCCGAAGGCCCCGGCGACCGCCGGCTGACGTCGGCGGACGGCCGCGCGCGCAGTCGGCCCCGGGCGGCCGTCCCGGGCCACAATGGGGGCGTGACTGACTCCGGACTCGCTCCCCTGCCCGCTCCCGACCGGCCCGACAGCGCCGCGCGCCTGAGGGACGCGCTGCTGGCCGCCTCCTTCACCGCCGACGGGCTGCTCGACCTGCTCGGCCCCGCCGCGTACGCGGCGCTGGCCCGCAGCGAGACCGTGCCCGCGCTCCGGGCGACCCGTGGCGACTCGCCGCTGGAGACGCTGGTACGGCTGTTCCTGCTCCAGCAGCCGGTGCCCCACGCGCGCGTGGCGGACGTTCTGCCGGTCGAGGACGCGCTGGAGGCCGGCTGGCTCACGCGCGTGGGCGGCGACGAGGTGGCCGCCGCCGTGGACGTACGGCCGTACGGCGGTCCCGGCGGCGAGGACTGGTTCATCGTCTCCGACCTCGGCTGCGCGGTCGGCGGGGCCGGCGGCATCGGCCGGCACGACGAGCGGGTCGTGCTGGGCGTCGGCGGCGCCTCCACGACCCTCGCCGGCATCACCGTCCGCACGCCCGTCACCTCCGCCCTGGACCTCGGCACCGGCTCCGGCATCCAGGCACTGCACGCCGCGCAGCACGCCACGCGCGTGACGGCGACCGACCTCAACCCGCGCGCGCTGCACATCACGGCGCTCACCCTGGCGCTGTCCGGCGCGCCCGCCGCCGACCTGCGGGAGGGGTCGCTGTTCGAGCCGGTCCGGAGCGACGAGACGTTCGACCTGATCGTCTCCAACCCGCCGTTCGTGATCTCCCCGCGGGCCCGGCTGACGTACCGGGACGGTGGCATGGGCGGGGACGATCTGTGCCGCTCGCTCGTTCAGGAGGCGGGGGAACGGCTGAACGAGGGCGGGTTCGCGCAGTTCCTCGCGAACTGGCAGCACGTGGCGGGGGAGGACTGGCAGGACAGACTCAGGTCGTGGGTGCCGCGCGGGTGCGATGCCTGGATCGTGCAGCGCGAGGTACAGGACGTCACGCAGTACGCCGAGCTGTGGCTGAGGGACGCCGGTGACCACCGCGGGGACCCGGCGGAGTACCAGGCGCGGTACGACGCCTGGCTCGACGAGTTCGAGGCGCGCAAGGTCAGGGCGGTCGGCTTCGGCTGGATCACTCTGCGCAGGACCGGGTCCGCCGACCCCGTCGTCACGGTGGAGGAGTGGCCGCACCCGGTCGAGCAGCCGCTCGGGGAGACGATCCGGGCGCACTTCGACCGGCTCGACTACCTCCGGGCGCACGACGACGCGGCGCTGCTGGACAGCCACTTCCGGCTCGCCGCCGAGGTGGTCCAGGAGCAGGTCGGGCTGCCCGGCGCCGAGGACCCGGAGCACGTGGTGCTGCGCCAGCACCGCGGGGTGCGCCGGGCGACGAAGGTGGACACGGTCGGCGCCGGGTTCGCGGGCGTGTGCGACGGCACGCTCAGCGCCGGCCGGATCCTGGACGCCATCGCGCAGCTCGTCGGCGAGGACCCGGTGCTGCTCCGCGACCGCACGCCCGCGCAGATCCGGCTGCTGGTGGAGCAGGGCTTCCTGGAGCCGGTGGGCTGACCGGGCGCCGGGGTGCCGTGAGAGGGGGCCGGGCAGCTGCGGTACCCCGGGTGCCCCAGCCGTCGTAGGCGCGGTCCGATCATCTTCTGATCGGGGCGTGGGCACTGTCGTATGCCTGGGGCACGCGCGCTCGGAACATGCCGACGGTGGCCGGAGCGGACCCGCTGCCGGAAAACGGCCGGAAAAATATGGGTGCGGGATGCGGCACAGCTTGATTCGGACACGAGTTCGAATACAGGCAGGCCTTCCGTTCACCTCGATGTCGCCTGTTCGCCGCCCGCGCATGCCACCCTCCCCGCGCTGGGCGGAACCGATGGCGGACAGGGGCGGACGGACGATGGAGAGCGGTCCGGCGATCTTCGCGGGAGTGGTGTTCGCCCTGTTCGGGGCCGGTCTGCTGGCCTGGACCGGGACACGTGTGCGGCGCCGGGAGCCGGTGGCCGTCGGTGTGAACCGCGTCGCTTCGGCCACCGTCGCGGGCGTGGCCGCCACGGCCGCGCTGGCCCTCTCCGCGTACTGCCTGACCCGCCTCTGAGGCGGGCGCGCACCATGTCCACGGAGTGAGGGGAGCGTCACGCTCCGGACAGGGGTGCGGGGGCAGCCTGGCAGTCCGGGCGGCAGGAATGGCGGTAGTCGGGTTACCGTTCGAGTGGCCGTTGTGGGCTTTTCCCGTTTGACACGGGGGCGGGATGTAGCGTCACACTCCGCAGCGTCACACGAGCCAGCAGTACGCCGCGACCCCGGGACCAAGGCCTGGGGAGGCCCCCAGCGTCGACCGGAGAGAAGAGCGAAGTTGTCCCCGACCAGCGAGACCGCACAGGGCGGTCGCCGACTCGTCATCGTCGAGTCGCCTGCCAAGGCGAAGACGATCAAGGGCTACCTCGGCCCCGGCTACATCGTCGAGGCGAGCGTCGGGCACATCCGCGACCTTCCCAACGGCGCCGCGGAGGTGCCGGAGAAGTACACCGGCGAGGTGCGCCGGCTCGGTGTGGACGTCGACCATGACTTCCAGCCGATCTATGTCATCAACGCGGACAAGAAGGCCCAGGTCAAGAAGCTCAAGGACCTGCTGAAGGACTCCGACGAGCTCTTCCTCGCCACCGATGAGGACCGGGAGGGCGAGGCGATCGCCTGGCACCTCCAGGAGGTCCTGAAGCCGAAGATCCCGGTCAAGCGCATGGTGTTCCACGAGATCACCAAGGACGCCATCCGCGAGGCCGTCGCCAACCCGCGCCAGCTCAACCAGAAGCTGGTCGACGCCCAGGAGACCCGCCGCATCCTCGACCGCCTTTACGGGTACGAGGTTTCGCCGGTCCTCTGGAAGAAGGTCATGCCCCGGCTGTCGGCCGGCCGTGTCCAGTCGGTCGCCACACGACTCGTCGTCGAGCGGGAACGCGAGCGCATCGCGTTCCGTTCCGCCGAGTACTGGGACCTGACGGGCACCTTCGCGACCGGCCGCGCGGGAGACCCGTCGGACCCGTCGTCGCTGGTCGCCCGCCTGCAGACCGTCGACGGCAGGCGGGTCGCGCAGGGCCGCGACTTCGACTCCGTGGGACAGCTCAAGAGCGCGAACACCCTGCACCTCGACGAGGCGAGCGCCCGTGCCCTCGCCGCCGCCCTGGAGAACACCCGCTTCTCCGTGCGGTCCGTCGAGTCCAAGCCGTACCGCCGCTCGCCGTACGCCCCGTTCCGTACGACGACGCTGCAGCAGGAGGCCAGCCGCAAGCTCGGCTTCGGCGCGAAGGCGACCATGCAGATCGCCCAGAAGCTGTACGAGAACGGCTACATCACGTACATGCGTACGGACTCCACGACCCTGAGCGACACCGCGGTCACCGCGGCCCGCGCCCAGGTCACGCAGCTGTACGGCGCCGAGTACCTGCCGGCCACCCCGCGCGTCTACGCCGCCAAGGTCAAGAACGCGCAGGAGGCCCACGAGGCGATCCGTCCCTCGGGTGATCGTTTCCGCACGCCCGCGGAGACCGGACTGACCGGCGACCAGTTCAAGCTGTACGAGCTGATCTGGAAGCGGACCGTCGCCTCCCAGATGAAAGACGCGACCGGCAACAGCGTCACGGTGAAGATCGGCGGTGCTGCCGCCGACGGCCGCGACGTCGAGTTCAGCGCCTCCGGCAAGACGATCACCTTCCACGGCTTCCTGAAGGCCTACGTCGAGGGTGCCGACGACCCGAACGCCGAGCTGGACGACCGCGAGCGCCGGCTGCCGCAGGTCTCCGAGGGCGACGCGCTGTCCGCCGAGGAGATCACGGTCGACGGCCACGCCACCAAGCCCCCGGCCCGCTACACCGAGGCCAGCCTGGTCAAGGAGCTGGAAGAGCGCGAGATCGGCCGCCCGTCGACGTACGCGTCGATCATCGGCACCATCCTCGACCGCGGCTACGTCTTCAAGAAGGGCACGGCACTCGTCCCGTCCTTCCTGTCCTTCGCCGTGGTGAACCTGCTCGAGAAGCACTTCGGGCGGCTCGTGGACTACGACTTCACGGCCAGGATGGAGGACGACCTCGACCGCATCGCGGCCGGCGAGGCCAAGGCCGTGCCGTGGCTGAAGCGCTTCTACTTCGGTGAGGGCACGGCCACGGGCGGCGCGGCCGACGCCGGCAACGGCGACGGGGACCACCTCGGCGGCCTCAAGGAACTGGTGACCGACCTGGGCGCGATCGACGCGCGCGAGGTGTCGTCGTTCCCGGTGGGCAACGACATCGTCCTCCGCGTCGGCCGCTACGGCCCGTACATCGAGCGCGGCGAGAAGGACACCGAGCAGCACCAGCGCGCCGACATCCCGGACGACCTGGCACCGGACGAGCTGACCGTCGAGCTGGCCGAGGAACTGCTGGCCAAGCCCAGCGGCGACTTCGAGCTGGGCACCGACCCGGCCACCGGGCACACGATCGTCGCCAAGGACGGCCGCTACGGCCCGTACGTCACGGAGGTCCTCCCCGAGGGCACCCCGAAGTCGGGCAAGAACGCGGTCAAGCCGCGGACGGCCTCGCTCTTCAAGTCCATGTCACTCGACACGGTGACGCTCGAGGACGCGCTGAAGCTGATGTCGCTGCCGCGCGTCGTCGGCACCGACGCCGACGGCCAGGAGATCACCGCGCAGAACGGCCGCTACGGCCCGTACCTGAAGAAGGGCACGGACTCGCGCTCGCTGCAGGCCGAGGACCAGATCTTCACGATCACGCTGGAGGAGGCGCAGGCGATCTACGCCCAGCCGAAGCAGCGTGGCCGGGCCGCCGCCAAGCCGCCGCTGAAGGAGCTGGGCGAGGACCCGGTCTCCGGCAAGCCGGTCGTGGTCAAGGACGGCCGCTTCGGCCCGTACGTCACCGACGGCGAGACGAACGCGACCCTCCGCTCCGGCGACAGCGTCGAAACGATCACTCCGGAGCGTGGTTTCGAGCTGCTCGCCGAGAAGCGGGCGAAGGCTCCGGCCAAGAAGACCGCGAAGAAGGCGGCGGCGAAGAAGACCGCACCGGCGAAGAAGACCGCCGCCAAGAAGACGGCCGCGAAGAAGACGACGGCTGCCGCGAAGAAGACGACCGCCAAGAAGACCACCGCGAAGAAGGCGACGGCTTCCAAGGCGACGGCTTCGGGCACGGAGGACTGACCTCGCTCCGGCCCGGCGGCGCACCCGCCGGCCGGGTCCGCGAAACGAACGCCCCGGTACCGTCTCGGTACCGGGGCGCACTCGTGCGGACACGCGAGGTGTGGTGTCAGCGGCTGCGGATAGGCTGAACGCATGACGCGAGCCGAGCAGCCAACGGCCCACACCACAGCACCGGACGACGCCCTGGTCGCGGACTCCCGCGAGCGCGCCGTCCGTTCCCTGCTGCGCCGACCGCAGTTGAGGCGCTTGTGGAGCGCGCAGCTGGTGAGCGGAGTCGGTGACGCCCTCTCCCTCTTCGTGCTGGTCCTCCTGGTCCTCCAGGCGGCCATAGCCGAAGGAGCCTTCGGCGGCGGCTACCGGGGCGTGGCGTTCGCAGTGGCGACGGTCTTCGCGGCCCGCATCCTCGCCGCGCTGCTCTTCGGCGCCGTCCTCCTCGGCCCGCTGACCTCGCTCACCGCCCAGGAGGGCCCGCTCGACCGCCGCTGGACCATGGTCGGCGCCGACGGCCTGCGCGCCGCCCTGCTGATCATCGCCCCCCTGTGGATCGACTGGACCCCGGACGACGCGCTCGCGGTGCTGCTGGTCACGGCCTTCGTCACCGGCGTCGCCGAGCGGCTGTGGACCGTGTGCCGGGAGAGTGCCGCCCCCGCCCTGCTGCCGGCCCCGCCCCCGGAGGGCGCGACGGTACGGCCGCTGCCGGACCACCTGGACGCGCTGCGCCGCCTGTCGCTGCGTACGACCTTCCTTGCGATCCCGCTGGCCGCCGCCGCCCTGATCGTCGCCGCCCTGCTCAACAACCTGCTCGGCACCGGAGTGGCCTGGTTCGACCAGCACCACGCGGCCCTCGGGTCGTACGTGGCGGCGGGCCTGTTCGCCGCCTCGCTGTCCGTGCTGGTCTACCTGGAGCTGCCCGACACGCGCACCCCGCGCGCGCGGTCCCCGCTGGAGGGCCTGCGCCGCCCGCGCACCGGCACCGGCGTCGACAAGGGCCGCACGGGCGCCATCCCGCTGCTCGTCCCGGCCTGTGCCGGGGTCGCCGGCGCGATCGCGGCGGCCGTCGCGGTGTGCGTGCTGCACGCCAAGGACCTCGGCGGCGGCCCGGTGCTCTACGGGCTGCTGGTGCTGGGCCTGACCGGCGGTGTCGCCATCGGTGTCCGGTCCGCCCCCGCGCTGCTGCCCTCGCTCTCCCGCCGCCGCCTGCTGGCCCTGGCGATCGCCGTCACCGGCATCGCGCTGCTGGCCGCCGGGCTGGTCCCGGACGTCACCACCGTCCTGCTGATCGTCACGCTGGCCGGCGTCGGCGCGGGCGTGGCCGCCCACACCGGGCACACCCTGCTCGACCAGGAGACCGAGGACCACCGCCGGGCGCGTACCACCGAGCACCTGCACGCCGTGGTCCGCGTCTTCATAGCGCTCGGCGCCCTGGTCGCGCCCCTGGTCGCCGCGCTGATCGGCCCGCACCGGCTGGAGAACGGCAAGTTCGTCTTCGCGCACGGCGGTGCCGCCTTCACGCTGATGCTGGTCGGCGCGCTGCTGCTGCCGGTGGCCGCGCTGGTGCTCGCCAAGGTCGACGACCGGTCCGGGGTGCCGCTGCGCCACGACCTCAGGGACGCGCTGCTCGGCGGCGACGACCCGGTCACCGCGCCGGCGGCGAGCGGCTTCTTCATCGCCCTGGAGGGCGGCGACGGCGCCGGCAAGTCCACCCAGGCCGAGGCCCTCGCCGAGTGGATCCGCGCCAAGGGCCACGAGGTCGTGCTCACCCGCGAGCCCGGTGCCACCCCGGTGGGCAAGCGGCTCCGCTCGATCCTGCTGGACGTGTCCTCGGCAGGCCTGTCGCACCGCGCGGAGGCGCTGCTGTACGCCGCCGACCGCGCCGAGCACGTCGACACGGTCGTACGCCCCGCCCTGGAGCGCGGCGCGGTGGTGATCTCCGACCGCTACATCGACTCGTCCGTCGCCTACCAGGGCGCCGGCCGCGACCTGTCCCCGACCGAGATCGCCCGCATCAACCGCTGGGCCACCAACGGGCTCGTCCCGCACCTCACCGTCCTGCTGGACGTCTCCCCGGAGGCCGCCCGCGAGCGGTTCACCGAGGCGCCGGACCGGCTGGAGTCGGAGCCCGCGGAGTTCCACGCGCGCGTGCGGGCCGGTTTCCTCACGCTGGCCGCCTCCGACCCCGGCCGCTACCTGGTCGTGGACGCCGGGCAGGAGCCCGAGGCCGTCACCACCGTGATCCGGCACCGCCTGGACATCGTGCTGCCGCTGTCCGAGGCCGAGATCAAGGCCCAGGAGGAGGCCCGCAGGAAGGCCGAGGAGGAGGCCCGCCGCAAGGCCGAGGAAGAGGCCGCCCGCAAGGCCGAGGAGGAGCGCCTGGAGCGCGAGCGCCAGGAGCAGCTCGCCCGTCTGCGCGCCGAGGAGGAGGAGCGCAAGCGCCGCGAGCTGGAGGAGGCGCAGCGGCGCGAGGCGGAACGGCAGGCGGAGGAGGCCCGGCAGCGGGCCGAGGAAGCGCGCCGGCGCGCGGAGGAGGAGCGGCAGCGGCTGCTCGCCGAGGAGAAGGCACGCGCCGAGGAGGAGGCCCGCCGCAGGGCCGAGGAGGAGCGGCGCCGCAAGGAGGCCGAGGAGGAGGCCCGGCGGCGCGCCGAGGAAGAGGCCCGGCAGGCCCGGCTGCGCGCGGAGGAGGAAGCCCGGCAGGCCCGTCTGCGCGCCGAGGAGGAGGCCCGGCGCCTGGAGGCGCAGCGCAAGGCGGAGGAGGCGCTGCTGCGGGCCGAGGAGGCCCGCCGGCAGGCCGCCGAGGCCGCGGCGGCCGCCGACGCGGCGGCCCGCAGGCCCAGCGCGCCCCTGCCCGCGGCACCGGGCGTGGTCCCGGACGCGGTGACGGTCCCCACACCGGTGGTGTCGCCGGACGCGGCCGCGCGCGGGACGGACACCCGGGGCACGGACGAGGAGACGACGGTGCTGCGTCCGGTGCGCGAGGAGCGCGTCCCCCGTGACGCCCGGGGCGCCCACTCCGACGCCGAGGTGACCACCCAGCTGCCGCAGCCGCCGGTGGCCACCGGACCGGCCGACGAGACCGCGGTGCTGCCGCGGGTGCCGTCGGCCGCGGCGGACGAGACGGCCGTGCTGCCGCCGGTGCCCGCCGACGAGACGGCCGAGCTGCCGTCGGTGGCTCCGGGTGCGGCGGACGAGACCGCGGTGCTGCCGCCCGTACGGGACGACGCCCCGTCGGACCGGGTGCCGCCCGGTTTCTTCCGGGACGAGCAGCCCGCCGCGGGTCCCGACGGCTCCGAGCCGCGCACGCGTGAGATGCCGCAGCTCGACGCCGACGGCACGCCCCGCACCCGACAGCGCTCCGACTGGGCCGAGGAGACCCCGCTCGACGACCTGCCGACGCTGGCCGACGAGCTGCTGGGTTCCTACGACGAGGGCGAGTACGGCGACCAGGGCGCCGGCGAGGAACAGGGCCGCAAGGGCCGCGGCCGGGGCCGCCGGGGCTGAGCGGCACGAGCCCGGGCGGCCGGCGACGCCGGGCGCCCGGGACATCGGAGGGGCGGTGCCTCTGCGCGCCGGCTACGGCCGTAGCTCCCCGCCGACGCCGGCGGCGGACAACGGGGCCGGACGCCGACGCCGGCGGCAGCCCCTCCGCCGCCGGGCCGGGCCGTCGGTGCCGGCCGGTCACAGGCGCCCCTGACCATGGACGGGGGCGCCGTGGCAGGCGTAGCCCCGCACCGGGCACACGTAGCTCCGCCACCGGACAGTCGTAACCCCGGCACCGGGCACACGTAGCTCCGCCACCGGACAGTCGTAACCCCGGCACCGGGCACACGAGCTCCGCCACCTGACAGACGCCCCCCGCACCGGCCAGACGTGCCCGCACCCGCGCCCTCACCCCCGTCCCACCGTCCCCGCACTCACCGCCCCCGCACCCTCCGCCCGCACCCGTTGTCAGTCCCCACCCGCACAATGGAGTCCGGAATGCGGGATGTGACGGAAGGGCGGCGTGACCCATGACCGTGTGGGACGACCTCGTCGGGCAGGAGAAGGTGAGCGCGGTGCTCGACGCGGCCGCGCGGGACGCCGACGCCCTCGTCACGGCCGCCGCCGCGGACGAACCGCTGCCCGAGGCGTCGAAGATGACCCACGCCTGGCTGTTCACGGGCCCGCCGGGCGCGGGCCGGAACCAGGCGGCGCGGGCCTTCGCCGCCGCCCTGCAGTGCGTGAGCCCCGACCGCGCTCTCGGCGGCACCCCCGGCTGCGGCTTCTGCGACGGCTGCCACACCGCGCTGCTCGGCACCCACGCGGACGTCACGACGGTCGCCGCGGTCGGCGCCGAGATCCTGGTCAAGGACATGCGGGACACGGTCCGCAAGTCGTTCACCTCCCCGGCGAACGGCCGCTGGCAGATCATCCTGGTCGAGGACGCCGAGCGGCTGAACGAGAAGTCGGCCAACGCCGTCCTCAAGGCCGTCGAGGAGCCCGCCCCCCGCACGGTCTGGCTGCTGTGCGCCCCGTCCATCGAGGACGTCCTGCCGACCATCCGCTCCCGCTGCCGCCACCTGAACCTGCGCACCCCGTCGGTCGAGGCGGTCGCCGACATGCTCGTCCGGCGCGACGGCATCGAGCCCGCGGTCGCCGCGTCGGCCGCCCGCGCCACCCAGGGCCATGTCGACCGTGCCCGGCGGCTGGCCACCGACCCGGCGGCCCGCGAGCGCCGTGCCGCCGTGCTCAAGCTGCCGCTGCGGCTGGACGAGGTCGGTGCCTGCCTCAAGGCCGCGCAGGAACTGGTCGACGCGGCCGCCGAGGACGCCAAGCAGCTCGCCGAGGAGATGGACGGCAAGGAGACCGAGGAGCTGAAGGCGGCGCTCGGCGCGGTCCAGGGCGGCCGGCTGCCGCGCGGCACGGCGGGGGTGATGAAGGACCTGGAGGACATGCAGAAGCGCCGTAGAACCCGTACGCAGCGCGACAGCCTGGACGTCGCCCTCGGCGACCTCACCGCCTTCTACCGCGACGTCCTCGCCCTGCAGCTCGGCACCCGCGTGGCGATCGCCAACGCCGACGCCGAGGACGCCCTGGAGCGGCTGGCCCGCGGCAGCACCCCCGAGTCCACGCTCCGCCGCATCGAGGCGATCGCCGCGTGCCGCGAGGCCCTGGACCGCAATGTGGCTCCGCTGCTGGCGGTGGAGGCGATGACGATGGCGTTGCGGGCGGGGTGAGGCGCCGCGCACCATGTCACCCGTGGGGATGTCACTCGCAGGGGCGACCCCGGTCCCGCGCCGCGTAGGAGCCGACCCGGCGTTGTCCCCCGTACGAGCCACCCTTCTCCACGCACCGCACTCACGTCGTCGCTCAGGGTTACGCTCGTCCGATGCGTACCAGGCCATCCCCCCGCTCCCCCCGGCACCGGCGCACCCGCACCCGGCCGGCAATCCGCCTGACGGCCGGCTTCCTCGCGGCCGCCGCCCTGCTCGTGTCCGCCTGCTCGTCCGGGAACTCGTCCCCGTCGGTGGGCGGGAGGGTGGAGGCGGCGCTCGCCGAGCTGCCGCGTGCGACACCGTCGGCGCTGGCGCGGTACTACGACCAGCGGCTGCGGTGGCGCGACTGCGGTGTCCCCGGGTTCCAGTGCGCGACGATGCGGGCCCCGCTGGACTACGACAAGCCCGACGCGGGTGACGTCCGGCTCGCCGTCGCCCGCAAGAAGGCCACCGGCAAGGGCGAGCCGCTCGGCTCCCTGCTGGTCAACCCGGGTGGCCCGGGTGGTTCGGCGGTCGAGTACCTCCAGCAGTACGCCGGCGTCGGCTACCCGGCGCAGGTCCGCGCCCGCTACGACATGGTGGCGGTGGACCCGCGGGGCGTCGCCCGCAGCGAGCCCGTCGAATGCCTGGACGGGCGGCAGATGGACGCGTACACGCAGACGGACACGACCCCCGACGACGCGAGGGAACGGGACGCGCTGGTCGCGGCCGACCGGAAGTTCGCGGAGAGCTGCGGGGCCCGCTCGGCGCGGCTGCTGCGGCACGTCTCCACCGTCGAGGCGGCACGCGACATGGACATCCTGCGGGCGGTGCTCGGCGACCGGAAGCTGAACTACGTCGGGGCGTCGTACGGCACGCTCCTCGGGGCGACGTACGCCGGGCTGTTCCCCGGGCGGGTCGGCCGGATAGTGCTGGACGGGGCGATGGACCCGTCCCTGGACGCCCGCAGGCTGAACCTGGACCAGACGGCCGGCTTCGAGACGGCGTTCCGGGCCTTCGCGAAGGACTGCGTCCGGCACTCCGACTGCCCGCTCGGCGGCAGGGGGACGACGCCCGCGCAGGTCGGCGACCACCTGCAGGCGTTCTTCCGCAAGCTGGACGCCCACCCGATCCCGGCGGGCGACGCGGACGGCCGCAGGCTGGGGGAGGCGCTGGCCACCACCGCGGTGATCGCGTCCATGTACGACGAGGGCTCCTGGGAGCAGCTGCGCGAGGCGCTGACCTCGGCGATGAAGGAGAACGACGGCTCCGGCCTGCTGTCCCTCTCCGACAGCTACTACGAGCGGGACGCCGACGGCCGCTACAGCAATCTGATGATGGCCAACGCCGCCGTGAACTGTCTGGACCTGCCGCCGGCCTTCAGCGGACCCGAAGACGTCGAGAAGGCACTGCCCGCGTTCGAGAAGGCGTCCCCGGTCTTCGGCCCGGGCCTGGCCTGGGCCGCGCTGAACTGCACGTACTGGCCGGTGCGGGCGACGGGCGAGCCGCACCGCATCGCGGCGAAGGGGGCGGCACCGATCGTCGTGGTCGGCACGGTCCGCGACCCGGCGACGCCGTACCGCTGGGCCCGGTCCCTGGCCGCCCAGCTCTCCTCGGCCCGCCTCCTGACCTACGACGGCGACGGCCACACGGCGTACGGCCGCGGCAGCGCCTGCATCGACACCGCGATCGACGCCTACCTCCTCCACGGCACCCCGCCACCCCCCGGAAAACGCTGCTCCTGACCCCTCCCACCCGCCCCGGAACCACCCCCTCCCGGGCGGGTACGAAGCACCCTCGGAAACTGTGTAGACTTACCGACGTTGCCGATCGCACCCTGGTGCAGGCAGCGCGCCGCTTTAGCTCAGATGGCCAGAGCAACGCACTCGTAATGCGTAGGTCTCGGGTTCGAATCCCGAAAGCGGCTCCACTGGAAAGACCAGCTAGGACGTTCCTAGCTGGTCTTTCGTCGTTCAGCGGACGCGACGGCGGCGCCGCGCACGGGCCGCACGGCTGTCGCCGGTCTCAGTTCTGGTCTCAGTCGGGGGTTCCTGGCGGGGCATGAAGGCGTCACCCATGCGGCGCATCGCGTCCTTCGAGAGGTGCGAGCGCCCCTTCACGTATCGCCGGGTCTGGCTGATCTGGGTGTGCCGCAGGATCTCCATGATGGTCGGCATGTCGACCCCCAGTTCATTGAGGATCGTGCCGGCGGTGTGGCGACTCCCGTCGTACAGCCGGCGGTCGTCAATCCTGGCTTCCGTCAGCAGCTCCTTGAACTCCTCCCAGTCGGCCCGTGGGTCGATCGGCCGGCCGTCCGGCCGCGTGAAGACGGCGCCGCACTCCTCCCAGGAGTCACCCGCCGCCACTCGCAGGGCGTCCTGCCGTTCCTTGTGCTCGACCAGGTACGGGACGAACGGTGGAGGGATCGGCACCGGATTCCGGCTCTTCTTCGTCTTCGGCCGGGTGAAGACGAGTCCGCCGTTCTTGCGCTCCGGGCACGCGCTCGCGTGCCGGGTGCACCCCTTCGGGCAAGGCTTCGGGCATCCGCGCTTGTAGCCCTTGTGCGTCTGGCAGTTCGGCGGGCAGGGCTCGAACCGGTGCAGGCGAGCACCGCAGCCGTGCGGGTCCTTGCAGCCGTGCCGCCAGGTGAGGCGCTGGAGCTGCCACTGGGGGTGGAACAGCTCGTTCTCCAGGTCGACGTACGACCAGCGCAGGCCGAGCGTCTCGCCCTGCCGGAACCCCATGCCGACGCCGACGCACCACCGCATGAAGGTGGGCCGCTTCGCCGCGGCTTCCAGGAACGCTTTGGCTTCCTCGGTGGTGAAGGGGTTCGCCTCGGTCTCATCGACGGTCGGCGGGTCGACCAGCGTCGCTACGTTCTCGCTGATGATCCGACGGCGGTGGGCGATCTTGAGCGCGCGGGACAGGATGCGGTGCACCTTGAGGACGTGCGACGGGGCGTGTCCCTCGTCCAGCATGGCGCGGTACATCCGTTCCAGATGCTCCGGGGCGAGCTTGTCGAGCCGGTGCTGCCCCACGCCGGGGATGATGTCGTTGCGGGTCTTCGACCAGTAGTCGTCCAGGGAACGCGGCTTGAGCTTCAGGCTCGCGATCTCGGTCAGGTAGGTCTCCATCCACTGCGCGACGGTCGGCTTGCGGCCGGCCTTCGGGGCGCGGCCCTTGTCGCGCAGCGCTTCCAGCTCGCGGACCTTGCGGCGCACCTCCGCTGGGGTCTTCGCGCGTCGGTGGCGTCTGTCGGGGCTTCCGTCGTTCTTGACGCCCATCGTGACGCGGCCGTGCCACCAGCCGTCAGCGCCCAGGTAGATGGACGACTCCATGTTGGCCTTACGGGGGCTCATGTACTCCTCCGAACGCGATGTGGCCCCGGACCGACGGTCCGGGGCCACATCGCGCGTGCTCAGCAGGACTGCGCTTCCAGGGCGTTGACGAACTCTTCGAGGTGGCACCGCTTGATGCGGCGCGAGCGGCCCCGCTTGACGAACTTCAGCTCTCCGGCGGCCATCAGTTCGTAGACGGTGGAACGACCGAAGCTCAGCACTTCGGCGGCTTCCTCCGGGGTGTAGAGCAGGCGGTCGATGCGGGCGACGGCGGTGCTGTTCACGTGGATCTCTCCTCAGCAGCGCATCGGGGCACTGGGCCCCCTTCCGGGAGGTCCGCTACTTCCGCTACCTCCGCTACCGCGCAGGTCAGGGGCCTGTCGGTGGTAGCGGATGGGGTAGCGGTAGCGGATGGGTAGCGGCCCGGTAGCGGATCGCGTGGGCGGTATCCGCTACCGGGTCTGTGCTGGTCAGACCGTGTTTTCGGCGCCGGGTAGCGGAGGTAGCGGACTTTCCCGGGGCGGGGGGCAGTAGCGGGACCAGGCGTCGTGCAGATCGGTCGCGTAGTAGCCCTTGAGGACGCCTCCGCCGGTCTTGATGTTGCGGGAGGTGATCGGGTCTCCGTCGGCGGTGACGTACTCGGAGAGCATCCGGGACAGGCGGCGGGAGTCGAGCGGCCTGCCGCCCATGTCCGCCCACGGGGCGTCGTCCATGGCGTTGAGCCGGTCCAGGATGGCGACGGTGGGCAGGCGGTCGATGCCGCTCATGACGTGGTCACGCAGGTCGGTGAGCAGTCGGATTCCGATGCTGCCCTTGTCGTTGACCCGGGAGGCTTTAACCAGGGTGAGGCAGGCTTCCCGTGCCCGCTTCGGCCAGTCGTCGCCGGCCGCGTCCGCGACGGCCAGGAGGGGTTCCCACACGTCCGCGGGCCGGTCGGTGACCCCGTCGGGCATCTCCGGGAACGCGTCCATGACCTGCTTCTGGATGGCTTCCGCCCACTTGGCCAGACGGTCACGCAGTGCGTTGCCTTCCCGCACGTGGATGCGGGTGCGGAACTGTTCCACCGTCTCGTTCGGGGCGCGGCGGCGCATGCGGATGATGACGGAGCGGGTCATGATCGTGTCGGGGAGGTTACCGAGACCGGCGACGGCGAGGGCGCAGTAGGAGGGGAAGGCCTGCACTTGCTGGTTGGCGCCGTCCCCGACGCACCGGTACATGGGCCGGCCGCGGGTGTGGCCGGCGTTGATGAATCCCCGGAGCTGCTCGTTTTCTCCGGCCTTGGGGCCGAAGACGGTGTCGATCTCATCGAACAGGATCGTGGGCCGGCCGCCGTCGATGCCGGACACGGACCGGAACAGGGCGGCGGCGGACGCGTCTACGGCCGCCATGGAGCGCGGGACGAGGGTTTCCACCACCTCCAACGCCCGGGACTTGCCCGACCCCGGCTCGGGGGAGAGGAACGCGAGCCGCGGGGTGGAGTCGAACGCGTCCAGGAGGTGGGCGTGGGCGTCCCACAGGGTCACCGCGACGTACGCGGCCTCGGTGGGGAAGACGTTGAAGCGGCGGTGGAAGGCTTCCACCTCGTTGAGCAGCGCGGCGCCGTCGATGGCGGTCATGCGGCGTGCCTCCCTTCGGACGGCGGGGCGGACGTTCCGGTGCAGGCGGAGCGGTGGGCGTCGTACTCGGTGACCAGCGCGGCGACGCCGTCGGGCCCGGTGGCGGTGCCGGTCAGCCCGCAGGCGCAGGCGTAGGCGGCGGTGGGCAGAGCACCGGGCCGCATCGACCAGCGGGCGCCGTCGTAGGGGTGTCGGTAGACCGGCGGGGCGAAGATCCGGATACCGGGTGCGTCAGGGGTCGGGTCGGCACCCGGCCGCATCGGGGAACGGTTCGGACGAAGGGCAGTGACGACGCCCTGAAGGGCGACGCCTTTCGGCTCGCCCACGGTCGGCCGGGGCGCGGCCGGTTCGGCGGCGGACGGTCCGGCGATGGCGTGCGTGAGGCTCTTAGTAGGCGGGGGACTGGTCATGCCGCCACCTGCCGTCCGGCCGCGTTGTGGGCGATGGACCAGTCCAGTCCCCGCGTGATCACGTCGTCGTAGTAGCGCTGCGACTGGGTGGCGTTGCCCGCCGCCGCCCTACTAAGAGCCTGCTCAACCTCGGCGCGGGCGAGGTCGCCGGATGCCACCAGCCGCCCCAGGGCGCGGGCGGCCCGCAGCAGGGTGGCGTTGCGCGTGCCATCGGCGGCCGTGGCGACGTTGTGCGCCTCGTTGCGCAACGCTGCGGCGGCGTATCCGCTCGCGTGCACGGTGGTCTCCGGCGCGGCCGGTACGGGCCGCGGGCGGGGTTTCAGGGCGTCGTGAAGCCATTCGGGCAGCGGTACGGGGGGACGGTTGTCCAGGACCGTGTACGGGCCGTCGGGGGTGATGCTGCCGGCGGCGACGACGTACCCGCCCCATCCCCGGGTGTCGATCTTCTTGGCCAGCCTGCCGGCGGTGGAGTGCAGCCGCTCGCCCGGGGGCTGGGTGAAGTACAGGTGTTCCCCGCCGCGCGCGGTCCGCACCCGGTAGGTGTCCGGGACGGGCTGCCCGGCGCGCTCGCAGAGCGCTTGGAAGTTGGTGACGCCGTCAGGCGTTCCTTTCGGCTCTTGCGGTTTGGGCGTGTCGAGGTCGACCACCAGCAGTCCGGAGGGGCCGGTGGCGATTCCGACGTTGTAGGGCTGGTGGGCCCAGGCGGCGGTGATCAGGTCCACGTCGGTCGTGGCGCGCTGCTCGGGCGTCTTGTGCCCGCCGGTGCAGCGTCCGGTGCTGGGGCAGTACTTCTCGGCGTGGCCGGCGGGTCGCTTGTTGCCGGGGCGGAGCGGGAAGACGCGCCAGCCGCGTCCGCCCGCTTCGATGGCCCACGCGAGCAGTTCCAAGCCCGGCAGGTCGCGGGTGGGCAGATGACTCATGCGGCCACTCGCCGGATGAGGGTGGGTTGGGTCATGCTGGGTGTCTCCAGTTCTCTTTGACGGTGCTGGATGACAAGGGCGGCCCCGGACTTTGGCGAGACGGGGGCCGCCCTTGGCGTAGCTAGAAGGGCGGTTCGGTGCTGTAGCAGTCGAGCCAGGTGCGCCGCAGCAGGCGCGGCAGGGGCAGCAGGGTCCAGGACCGTGCCGTCCAGCAGTCGCAGAACTCCCAGTCGGATCCGGCGTACTCGCCGGTGTCGTAGTCGCCGTAGAAGGACTCGATGCCGCCGATGCCCGCGCAGTCGGGGCAGTCGGGGCGGGGGGTATCGGTCAAGACCAGCGCGCGGCGCGGGCAGCCGACGACTTTGATGCGGAGTCGGATCACGGGTGGTCTCCTGTCAGCGCTTGGAGCCGAAGAGCTTGACGGTGATGCCGCCGACGCTGATCGGGCCGGTCGCGGCGGCGATGGACACGGCGGTGTGGACGGCGAAGTCCATCAGGGCCAGCAGTGCGGCGATGGTGGCGAAGATGCCGATGGCTCCGGCGCCGGCGAGGGCGAGCGGGTACAGGAAGTGGCTGAGCGGGCGACCGGTGCTGTCGGTGGTGTGGACGACGATGACGACCGGTTGTCCGGTGGCTTCGGCGCGACGGTAGGCGTCGGCGGGGATGTGGGGGGCGATGGTTCCCGGTGGGTCGCGGTGCGGCATGGCGGGGCTTCCCTTCGAGTGAGCCGGCCGGCCCGCGCCGGGGTGGCGGGGGCCGGCCGGTTGGGTGTCAGGGCCGGGTGCGAGATGGGGTGTCACGGGGGTGTCAGGTCCGCGTGACAGCGGGTCTGCCTAGGGGTTTGGGTGTCAGGGTGCGTGACGGTGTCAGGTGTCAGGCGGCGGCGAGGGTGGGGACGATGCGCCAGCGGCCGGTGCTGTTGGTGGGCTCCAGGCGGCCGTCTACGGCGGCTTCCTTCAGGCGTGCGGACACCCACGGGCGGGACAGGTTGTGCTGGTCGCACCAGTCCATGAAGTCCTTCGGGCCGACGATCATCTGTCCGGCCCGCTCGAACTCTTCCAGCGCGAGTGCGAACAGTTGCCGGGCCTCGTCGGGGGTCGGCTTGCGGCCGGTCTCCTGTCCGAAGATCGGTGCGTCGTCGCCTTCCTCGTCGTCGGGCAAGTCGGCTTCGGGGTCAATGCCGGCGTCCTCGGGGTCGACCAGCAGCCCGTATCCCTGCCCCTGCTCGTCGTTCATGTCGTGGTCTCCCTGTACGGCGGTCAGCCGCGGACCGTCCGTGGCCGGGGTGGAGGTGGGGGTGCGGCCGGTGTAGGCGCGGCCGGCGACTGCGGTGACCGCTCCTGCCGTGACCGGGTCGGCGGTCGCTCCCTCGCGCAGTGCCCACGCTGCGAGCTGTTCCATGAGCGGGACGGCGCGGGCGGGGAAGGTGAAGGTGCGGCCCGGGGAGGGGTAGCGGTCCTCGGGGATGCCCGGGGAAACGGCGTAGCAGTAGCCGGGGCGCCGGTTGCCCCACGCCCCGGGGTGGGCGCCGGCGTCGATGACCGCCTCGGGCAGTGAGAATCCTTCGTCGCGGGGGTCGCAGCCGAGCGCGATCACGGACGGCAGTGAGGCCCGGGTGCTGGTGGACATCTGGTCGTAGGAGGGGCGCTGCAGGGACACGATCAGGGAGACACCGGCGGAGCGGGCTTCCTGCGCGATCCCGGTGAACGCGTCGTCGCCGAGGTTGCGCAGGGTGTTGGCCGCTTCCTCGAACCAGGCCACCAGGAACGGCATACCGGGGCACCCGCATGCCCGGCCGGGCTGGCAGGAGTGGGCGGGGTCGGTCTGTGTCTGGGCTGCGGCGGGGACCCACTGCCGGTAGCCGTGGGCGCCGAGCCAGCGGGTGCGGGCGGGGATGACGGCCTTGACCGCCTCGACCATGACTTCCGTGTCCGCCCCGCCTTCCGCGGACCAGTCCATGCCGGGCCGCAGCGGCGCGAAGTCCTGGAACGCCTTCGGGTCGGACACCCACAGCAGCACGTCCCGGCGGGACAGGATTTCCGTCTGGAGGTTCAGGGCGGTCTCGCCCTTGCCGGATCCGGTGCCGCCGGCGATCAGGACGTGGGTGCTGTTCCGCTTGGTCTCGGGGTCGCCGGGGAGCCACAGGACCATCGGGGAGCCGTCGTCATACCGGCCGATGACCAGGGGTTCCGCGATCGAACCCCCGAGGTTCGACGGCCCCTCCCACTCCGCCGGCTGCGCCAGCATGTCTTCAGGGACGATGACCAGCTCGCCGCGCCGGCTGGAGTCCGGCGAGGGGTGGTAGCGGACGGCGGAGACGGGAAGGTCCAGCGCGGACGCGATCCGGGCCAGGGCCCTGGAGACGTCGTTGTTGGTCTGCTCGCCCGGCTCCAGCGCCAACGGTGCGGTGACCCGGTTCGGCTCCACCTTCGCCTGCCCGATCTGCGCACGCGCCAGGCCGACCTTTTCCAGCAGGCCCTTGTCGCCGCCACTGCCTTGCGGGTCGGTGTCGTTGCGGCGCAGGATCATGCGGATGTTCCAGGACAGGGCCACGACCGGCCCGCCCATCAGGAACAGATCGTCCAGCGGGCCGGTGGTGGGGCCGGCGAGGCAGGCCGCGGTCACCCACGCCGACCCCGCCGCCACGGTGATGGCCGAGTGCAGACGGCGCTGCTGGGTGGTCGACTTCCCCGCCCACCAGGTGGCACCCGTGAGGGCGACGGAGGCCAGGGTGAGTCCGACCCCGGCCGGGGCGGACGCCTCCCACCGCAGCGAGCCGAGCGCCCCGGCCAGCCCCGCGCCGCCCCAGCCGAGCCAGGGCGGCAGGTGCGGCATGACCCGGTTGAGCAGGTAGATACCCACGCCCCCGCCCGACCCGGTGGCATACGGGTCTGCGAGGTAGGCGGCGGCTCCGTCGTGGCCGTAAGCCACCGAACGGCTGTTGCGCGCCATGAACAATCACCCCTTTCCCTACTGCTGAGCCCAGTTCATGACCGGCTGCTGCGGCCGGCGGGCACGGTGACGGACGCGATTGATCTCCTCTTCGAACTCCTGCTGGAAGGTCGCGTAGCAGGCAGCGGCGTTCTTCGCCGCGTCCCGCAGCGCGTCCGCGGAGCGCTGCATCTTGCGGGCCACCTTCTGCGCCCTAATCCGCGAGCCGAACGCCCGCCCCTCCGGGTCCGGCACGGCCGCCAGGACGCCCTTCATGATCTCGGTGCCCATGGCCACCTCGATGGACAAGGTCACGGCGGCGGCCCGCAGGGCGTTGCAGTACTGCCGCACCTGAGCCGGTGACGTGAACTCCGGCGCCGGGAGCAGCGCTTCGGCGTGCGGGCGACTCCCGCCGGTACCGCCGCCGCGGTGGTTGTTGGTGGTGCGGTTGATGGTGACGTTCACCGGGGGCGCGAACGAGCTGCCCATGGCGCCGACGAAGCCGCCGGCCGCGGCCCCGACGTTGGCGAACTTGTTGGACTTCGGCCCGTTGGCGTTGCTGCCGCCGCGACGGTTGGTGGATGCCATCGGTCGACTCCTTCTCCGGTCAGTGGGTGCGGCGGACGATGAGCCAGACGATCTGCGCGGCGCCCCAGATCAGCAGCCACAGCCAGCCGAGCGGGCCGGCGAACGGGCCGAAGCCGGCCGCGGCGGCGAGCCAGCCGCCCGCCAGCGTCGCGAGCACGGCCAGGCCGATGCGCCAGGCCAGAACCGTTCCGGTTCCGGGGCGGCGGCGCTGCATAAGCAGCACCCAGGCGGCCGGGCCGGCGGCGAGAGCGGCGAGGACCAGGCCGGCCCACGGCGCCACGACGTACAGCACCCCGGCCGCGGCCAGGGCGAACACGGCGAGGCTCGTCGGGGCCAGGGCGCCGCGGTGGCGCCACAGCATGCGGCCCACCCATCCGGCGGCCTCCCAGGCCAGAGACGGCCGCTCGGGGACGACGATCACGAACGGCTGCGCGCCGCGGCGCCCGCGCTGGCGGGGGATGTGGACGGTGTGGACGCCCGCGGCCTTGATGCCGCGGGCACGGGTACGGCTGGACACAGCGAATCTCCTCGCGGGAGGCGGTTGGGTGGGTGTGCTGTGCTGTTCAGGCCGCGGCGGCCTGGTCGTCCGGGTAGGCGCACGGGGTGCACATGCCGAGCGCGGCCGGGATGACGTATCCGGCGTCCCGCCGGCAGGCGGGGCAGGTGCGGCGGGCGGTGTTCGCCCGCTCCAGCGCGGCCCACTTCGCCGGGGTCATCGGGCGCACCGGCCGGGCCTGGTCGATGCGGTACAGGTAGGCGACCAGCGGCGGACGCCCCCTGCGGCGGGGGCGTTCAAGCTGCGCGACCACGTCCTGACCGCCCGGTCGGAGTCCGAGCGCGCGCAGCTGCCGCAGCGTCGCCAGCCCGTCAGGGGCCAGGCGCCACGGGTAGACGGGGAGGGCGCCCATCAGCGGCTCGCGATCGCCAGATCAGCCCCGCCCGTGCCGGGGTCGCGGTGTTCGGCGTAGCGGGCGGAGACCCACCCGACCGACCAGCCGCACAACTCGGCCGCGGCTCGCACCGGCAGGCCGGCGTCGAACGCGGCCCGCACCGTCAGCCGGGCCTGTTCCTCAGGCTGCTTCTCGGTGGCCGGGCCGGCGGCGAGGAGTGCCGCGCGTTCACGCTCCGCCCGCTCCTCCCTCGCCGCCCGCTCGGCCCGTTCACGCTCGATCCGGGCCCGTTCACGCTCGGCCCGCTCACGCTCGGCGCGTTCACGCTCCAGCCGCTCGCGTTCACGCTGCTCTCGCTCGGCCCGCTCACGGGCGGCGGCGAACTCGCGTTCCTCACGTCGGGCCCGCTCCTCCCGCTCCGCCTGCTCACGGGCCAGAGCGGCTTCGTGTTCACGCTGTTCACGCGCCAGCATGGCCGCGTGCTCACGCTCCTCACGGGCCCGCCGCTCGGCCGCTTCCCGCCGGTCGGCGGCGGCCCGCTCCCGAGCCTCCCGCTCTGCCTGCCGTCGAGCCTCCAGCTCGGCCACGGCCCGCGTGATCGCACGCCGGTAGGCCAGCCCGGTTTCCGCGGTGACGATCAGCAGCAGCGGGGCGACCGCATGAACCGCGACACCGACCGCGTCCCCGTTCAGGGCGGAGTCGGCGACGTTCAGGGCCAGGGTCATCGCGCCGGTCATCCAGCGCAGCACCACCGGCCACCGGCCCCCATGCCCGCCCAGACGGGCCAGCACCGCGTCCAGGCGCACCACGATCACGACGGCCGCGTCCACGACCAGCGGCAGAATCGGGGCCGTCCACGCCCACTCACGGGCGGTGTGCTCCGCAGCGAGCGGAGTCACGGTGAGGATGGAGTAGAGCATGGCCCCGGCCACGATCAACCACGTGCCCGCGGACAGCGCGCGCTCGGCTGAACGGACCTGAACGCTGTTCACGCACTCACCCCCGTCCATGAACGCACCCGGGCGGCGGCGATGAGTAGCACCGGCGACGCCGGGTCGTCGGGGTCCTGGCTGTCTTCCGTCCACTGCCACACCGCGCCCGGTACCGGCTCGAACCCCAGCACGCCGAGCGCGTCCCTCCGCTCGGTGAGCGTCGGTACCGGCAGCGCACGGTCGAAGCTGTACTCAGGCCACCGCTCGGTGGTGTTCATCAGCACCACGTACAAGCGCCACCGGCCACGGTTCATGGACATCTGCGCGGTGAACTCCCGCGCCATCACGCCACCCCCGGCGCGGTGGCCGCGCCCCGGTTGGTCAGCGTGCGGTGGGCGGCGAGCACCCTGCGCCGGGCCCGCCGCAACCGACGCATGTCCCATTCGGTGGCCGGTCGGTCCAGCAGGCTGATCTCGACGTCCAGCAACTCGACGTCCGCCAGGATCAGGGGCATCTCCGCCGCCACCGCGTCCAGCTCGGCCGACGTCGGCTCACTGTCGGAGTCGTCGGCGGTAACAACCGCCTGAAGTGCAACGATGGGCTTCATGGGTCGTGGTTCCTCTCACAGGGTGAACGGCCCGGACAGCGGCTCCGGTGTTCCAGCACCGGAGC